>JAKAWF010000005.1:11903-33490 GCA_021817025.1 bacterium | reverse complement strand
CAGCTCCTCGATGCCGAGAGCCTGGCTGCGCGTCACCTGCAGCACCACCAGCCCGCCCGCGGACGACGAGGCGGCGCCGCTGGCGGTCGTCTGCGGGGCGCCGATGCCCAGCACCGGGATGTCCTCGAACGAGAAGTCGGTGTTGCCGCTGGCGGCCGAGGCGATGATGTCGATCCGATCGCCCGCCTGCAGGTAACCGGCGACCGCCTGCTGGGCGCTGAGGGGGATCGCGATCGCGACGTCACCCGGGGGCAGGTTCAGGTTCCCGAAGGAAGGGGTCTGGATGACCTTGTTGAGGGACACCAAATTCTGGGTGATCACGGTGTTGGGCGTGATCGGCACCACCGCGTAGTAGCTGAGGGTGGCCGCCTGGGACGCCGCCGGCTGCGAGGAGGAGACCCCGACGGTGGTGGCGCAGGCCCCGCCCACCAACGGCTGGCACGAGGTGAAGGCATTGGCGGGCAGCAGGCCCTTGATGCGGGTCACCTCCAGCATGCCGGGCGTGATCAGGGCGCCGCTGGGGATCGCGACCCGGGCGACGACGACCAACTGCCCGTTGGCCGGAACCGTCGGCCTGGGCGGGGTCGCAGCCGCGCGCGTGAAGTAGTAAGCGAGTCCGAACGCCGCGATCGCGCAGATCAGACCCACGGCGATCCAGACCTGATTGACCCGTCCTTTCAAATCGGTCGTCACCGTCCATAACCTCCGAGGATTGAAGCCGGCCGAGGGGCCAGGCTGAGGGTGGGAGTGGGAAGTGGTGCGCGGCGGCCGCTGCCGCCGCGCACCCTCAACTTACCGGTGGCTCAGGTGAGCCCAGTGTTGATGTTGGAGAAGACGTCACTGACCTTGTGGCCGACGATCGCGAGAATGACGATGACGACGATCGCGATGAGCACCAGGATCAGGGCGTACTCGACCATCCCCTGGCCCTCTTCCTCCTCCGAGCTGGGGCCGCCTACCGCCTCCGCGAGGCGGTTGCGCAACCGCAGGTACCAGGAACTTAGCATCCTTCCAGAACCTCCTGACCGTACCGAATATCACGAGCAGTGGGGCCCGCGAGCCTAGCTATGGCAGGGCGGAGTATACGGGCACAGAACCTAAAATCCGTGTCACCGGTCGGTAACTTTTTTGTCAGCGGGACCCGCGCCCTCAGGCGATCGGGAGGGTCAGCCTGACCTCGGTGCCCCGGCCCACCTGGGAGAGCACCTCCAGCTGGCCGTGCTCGATGTCGGCCCGCTCCCGCATCGAGATGATGCCGAAGTGGGGCTCACGGGCCAGCCGCGCCTCCACCGCGGCCAGGTCGAAGCCGTCGCCGTCATCCTTGACGACGGCGCTGACCCGGCGCGGCTGGAGGTTGATCAGGACGTCCAGGTTCTTGGCGTGGGCGTGCTTGCGGACATTGACCAGGGCCTCCTTGACGATCCGGAAGAGTGCCCCCTCGGTCTCGGGGGGGAGCCGGCGCTCGGCCCCGATCACCGACACGCGCGCCTCGATCCCCTCCCGCTCGCGGTACTCGTTGACCAGCCGGCGGAGGGTCGGGATCACCCCCAGGTCGTCGAGGGTCATCGGCCTCAGGTCGAAGATCAGGTCGCGGGTCTCGTCCAGCACCTCCCGCATCGACTCCTTGAAGCTCTGGATCTCCAGCTTGGCCCGCTCCGGGTCGCGGTCGACCAGCCGCTCCAGGATCTCCGCCCGCAGGACCAGGTTGGACATCGACTGGGCGGGGCCGTCGTGCATGTCACGGGCGATCCGCATCCGCTCCTCCTCGATGATCTGGAAGACCTGCCGGGAGGCGCTGCGATAGCGGGCCAGCCCCTCCTCCAGGGTGCCGTCGGCGGGGCGGTGATCGTCGAGGTGGTCGGCGGTCGCCTTGATCAGGGAGTGCCAGTAGCGCAACTCCTTGGCCCACAGCCGGCAGTGGACGAGCCGGGCCCTGGCCAGGTTCGCCTCGCCGTGGAAGGCGTGGCAGCGGGAGATCGCGGCCTCGACCTCCTCGCTGGCGTAGCGGCCGTGATCCCGCAGCACGTGCCGGCGCACGATGTCGGCGTCCTCGAGCCGCTCCGCCATCTGGTCGAGGCCGGCCAGCAACCGCATCACCTCCTCGTCGATCGCGAGCAGGCCATCCTCGAGCCGGGAGATCTCCTGGCCCAGCACCTGCTGGAGGTCACCGAGAGGAGCCTGGGCCGGCGGGGAGGCGGGTTGGGCGGCCATACCTGAAAGGTTAAGCTCTGGCCGCGACAGCCGCTCCCCTGGGACGGCGTGGCCGCGAAATGGACGCGGCTGTGCAACGCGCGGCGGAGCCGACCCCACCCAACTCTAGACTGGCGCGGTGAGCGATCCTGTGGGACGGCGGTGGCGACGCTAGGCGGGCCCCCCCGACGGCAGTGGCTCTCCCTGCCCCGCTTCTTCGCCCTGGGAGCGCTGGCGGCGGGGATGCTGGCCGCCAGGCCCCAGGTGATGGACCCGGACTTCTGGTGGCACCTGCGCAACGGCAACACCATGCTCCGTACCGGCCACCTGATCCACGTCAACCCCTACGCCTTCATGGCCGCCGGCCACCACTGGGTCCTGCAGGAGTGGCTGAGCGAGACCTGGATGGCCTGGGTGGCCGCCTTCTCGGGCCGCCTGGGGGTGGTCGTGGCCTACTGGCTGATCACGCTCGCGATGCTGCTGGTGATCTGGGCCAGGGGAAGAGAGCTTGGTCCCGCCCACGGTTTCACAGTGGGAGTGGGGCTGCTGCTGGCGGCGCTCACGGCCTACCCGATCCTCGGCCCGCGCTCCCAGATGGAGACCTACCTCCTGATCGGAGTGCTGCTGCTGGTGGTCGAACGCCAGCTGCGCCGGGGCGGACTGGTAGCCTGGGTGCTGCCTCCCATCTTCCTGGTCTGGACCAACCTCCACGCCGGCTTCATCATGGGCCTGATCCTGCTGGTGGCCGTGCTCGCCGGCGAGGGGGTCTGCGTGGCCCTGGACCGGCGCAGCCCCGAGCAGCGGCGGCGGATCCAGCAGCTGCTCTGGGCGAGCCTCTGCTCGTTCGCCGCCAGCCTGATCAACCCCAACGGCCCGGTGATCATCGTCTACCCCTTCCAGACCCAGTTCAGCAGCGCCCAGCAGAACCTGATCCAGGAGTGGCACAGCCCGGACTTCCACGTGGGGGTCCTGGTCCCGCTCCTGCTCCTCATCGTCAGCCTCGCCTTCCTGCTGGTCCGCTACCGGGGGCTGCCGCTGCGCGAGATCCTGGTCCTGGGGCTGAGCCTGCTGGTCACCCTGCAGTCGGTGCGCAACCTGGTGATCCTGGTGGTGGCCGGGATCCCGGTCTGGATCTTCCTGGCGGAGAAGCTCCGGCAGGAGCTGGCCGCGCGCTGGCACCTCCGGCTGCGCCCCCGCCAGCCGCCGCTCGCCGTCCTGATCGAGTTCTGCTCCCTGGGCGCCCTGGTGGCGGTCCTGGCGGTGCAGGTGGAGGTGCTGGCGAGCCCACCGCTCAACTCCGCCACCTATGTGGGGGCATTCCCGGTCTGCGCCGCCCGCTGGCTGGAGTCAGCCCCCGGCGGCCTTCGGGTCTTCAACCAGTACGGTGATGGCGGCTTTCTCGCCTACACGGTGCCCCGGGACAAGGTCTTCGTCTTCGGGGACGCGGCCCTGATGGGCTCCCGGGTCCTGCGCCAGTACGCCGACATCATCGACCTCAGCCCCAGCTGGCTGCGCACCCTTGACGCCAGTCCCTCGGAGCTGGTCTTGTTCGAGCGCGGCAGCGCCTTCCCGGACGCCCTGCAGCGCCAGCCCAACTGGACTCTGGTCTACCGCGACACGCGGGTCGAGATCTTCGCCCGTACCAGCCTGATCCCCAACCTGCACCTGCCTCCGAACCCGTCCGCCAGCTACTGGCTGGAGCGGGGCATCCCGGCCTGCGCCTCCCAGGCGGCCGCGCTCGCCTGAGATCCAGACGGGCACTGACGCCCCATCGCGCCGCCATCGACTGCGGCTTGGGAGCCAAGGTCGCCACGCTGCTGATGCCCCAGCTGCGGGACTTCCTCGGGCCCCGCTGGGAGGAGGCCCTCCGGCTCCACCTTCGCCAGCTGGCGGCGGCCGGCCAGTTCAGCTCGGACGTGGTGGCGGTCGGTCGGTTCTGGACCCGCGACCGGGCGGCGGTCGAGTCGCCGGCGGCCGGGCCCGGGGGCGACACCGGAATCGATGCCGTGGCGCCTGCCGGTCCCCACCGGGAAGCGGTCCTGGTCGGCGAGCCCAAGCTGCGCCACTCCATCGAGGCCCCTCCCCTGCCGCGAGCGCTCGAACACAGGGCGCGGCGCCTGCCCCGCTCCGCCGAGGACCTCCGCTTCGCGCCGGCCGCGCCCATGGAGGTGCGGGACGCGGCGCCGGGGTCCTGGCGATGACGGCCCAGGACATCTTCGGCATCGAAGAGGAACCCCCACCCGCCTGCAGAGACCGCTTCCGGGTGGAGTGGCCGCCCTGGGACTGCCGCGGCGGGCAGCTCGGCCGTCCTGGCGCGCTTGCCGCGGGCGGCGCAACGTCTCCACCGGCGGCGAATCCTCCCACCCTCCGCCGCCGCGCGGATGATGCGGCCGGGCCCACCCGGCTTCCGTAGGGGACAGCTCGAACTCTCGCATGGGCTGGGATCGCCTCGGGGCCGGCGTGAGGCGGGGCCTCCGCTCTACCGCCGCCACCAGCGCCCGCGGTTGGCCGAGACCGGGACCTCCCCCGCCACCAGCCGCTCGTGCTCCGCGGCCGCTCTCATGAGGTGCCGAAAGGCTGCCGGCTCGCCGGCTGGGAGGCGGCGCACTCCCAGGCGGTCCCCGGAGATCAGGAGCGCGGACCCTTCCGAGCGGCAGGCGGGCAACCACCCGGCAGGGAGGAATCCGGGCCGATCGCGCAGGAACTCCTCGCCATCAGGGCCGATCAAACGGACGGCATCCGGATCCAGCAGGAGCGACCACCCCGTCAACCGCCCCGCCCGCCAGCCGGTGGCCGGCCAGGGCATGCGCTGCATGCCGAACTGCAAACAGAGCCGCAGCCACATCGACCTCGGCCGCCCGCCGGGGAGGGGCAGCTCATCCAACTGCATCGCGGGCTCCAGCAGGATGAACGCCCGGGGCCGCAGGCTGGGGGCCACCCCGAACACCCACGTCAACTCCGAGAGCGCATCGAGAACTCCCTCCGCCTGCTGCTCCGTGAACACGCGCGACCGCCCGCATCCGGAGTGCCCGACCAGGACCACCAGCCCACCGCCGGGGAAGGGAACGGCGACGACCCTGATCTCCCGTTCTTTGCCAAAGTCCACGTCGCGCCCGCACCACACACAGGGAGACGTCCCATCGGCAGCCGCGTCGGTGACCGCGCGCAGCCGGCCGGCGCTCACGAGGCGCCTCACCGCCGGCGAGATGTCAAAGCGCGGCAAGGGTGTCTCCTGGATCACGACGCCGAGTTACCCAAGCGGTCTGCGTATTCTGCGCTCGCGCCCCAGGCAGGTCCGGTCCCCGGCCGACAGCCCCCAAGGGCCCCAGCCTCCGGACGGGTCTCGAGGGGCCTTTGGACCCGGGCGAAGCACCGGCCAAGATGGGCCCTGGCGCCCTCCCTG
This sequence comes from bacterium, assembly GCA_021817025.1. The sequence goes on along the minus strand of JAKAWF010000005.1, from coordinate 27,897 downwards.
CGTGGCACGCGGGAGGTGCGCCGGACCCGGGCGACCAGGGTGGTGGGCACCTGCCACGGCCGCCTTGGAACCAGGGTCCGCAGATCGGGACCCAGGGGAGCGATCGATCCTTCGAGGGTGGGGCCGGGCGCCCCGCCCGAGGAGATCGTCGCAGCCAGAGATTACGAGGTGGTTAACAGCTCGTCGGCGGGGTGCAGGCGCCAGGCGGTGGTGAGCAGGGTCAGCAGGATAAGAACGTGGACTCCCGTGCACCACAGGCAGATGTGATGGAGCTCCACCAGCTCCACGAAGACCAGGTAGAAGACCGCCAGCAGCCCCAGGCAGGCCCAGCCGAAGTGGGCCTGGCGCAGACTGGCCCGCTGCGGCCGCAGGTACTGCGCGAGCGCCAGCCCCAGGCTGACCAGGAAGAAGGCCATCCCCGGCACCGTTATCGGCACGCTGGTGCCGGGCACGACCGAGAACTGGCTGGTCACCACCTTGCTGCAGTCCACCAGGCCGCTGGCGCTGCAGAACAGGGGCACATTGGCGTAGTGAACCGTGGTGAGGTAGGCGGCGACCCCGAAGCCGGCGACCGAGAGCGCCATCAGCCAGACGGCGCCGATGCCGCCGGGTCGGCCCGTGGGCTCGTGCGAGTTCACCTGCTCCCCTCCGCCGCCAGACGGCGCCATGATCCGCCGCGTCGCCCGCGAATTGCTCAGGTGGTCTTCTCCAGCTGCTTGACGAGGGTGGTGTTGCAGACCGCGCCCGGCTTGTTCCCGGTCAGCTGACAGATCGCGGCAGTGTCATAGTTCACGCCGCCCAAGATCATCTTCGCTGGCGCGCTGCTCGGCTTGCCAAGGAAGCCGGCGATCTGCTGCCAGTCATAACCCTGCAGACCCGTCGGGCCCGGAGCTGAGCTCTCGGTGCCGATCTGGGCCGATAGGCCACCGTAGTCCACGAATGGGAAGCCGGGGCCACTGGCCCCAGGAGGGGTGCCCACCGTGTTGAAGATCTGACTCTCCTGCTTGGTGAGTTTCTGGAATGGGAGGTAGCCCACGCTGTTGCTGGTGGTCGGCACGTTGCTGTACATCTCGCGGGCCACGAAGGCGATGTACGGGCTGCTGTAGCTGACCCCGTGGGCGAAGGTGAAGGTGGCGATGTTCAGACCCGCTGGATCGGTCGCCGACCCCCGGATGATCTGGAGGTTGGAGAACTTGCCGAAGCGGCTGAGCGCCCCCACCAGGGACCAGCGCAGGAGGGCGCAGTAGGGGCAGTACTCGGCCCCTATGTAGAGCATCTCCGGCTTGCCATTCTGGGTCAGCTTGGGGGTGGAGACCTTGATCGGCTGGGGCGGGTTGTTGATGTCCCCGGTCCCGACCTGGGTCAGGGTCTTGGTGGGCACGTGGGTGATCGCCGCCACCACCGAGGCCGGGGCCGCCAGCACCTGGGTGTCCTGGCCGCCCTGGCCGGCGGTCACGTCGAAGAAGATGATCACCACCAGGAAGACCGCGACCACCCCGCCGATGGCGGCGATGAGGCCCCACGGCCTGGTGGAGCCGCCCTTGTTGGAGCGCCGGTACTGGGCGCCCCCACGCGCGGACCTTGCCGTCGGGCGACCGTTGCGCGGACCGCCATTGGCAGCAGCCTGCCGCCTCTCCGCCATCGACTTCTTGGACATGTTCCCCCGGCTCGATGAGCTCGACTTCGGTCAGAAGGGTACTGAGGAAGGCTTAGCGGCTGCTGAGAACCACCGCCCCCTGATCACGATACCGGACCCGCCACCCCTCCGCCGTCAGGAACGCCACCCCCGGGGCCGTGGGGGGCAGCACCGCCAGCCTGGCCCCGAGCTCAGCCAGCACTCCCAAGGAGCCCTGGTTGAGGACGGCCAGCTGCTGGCAGGCGGCCAGCCGCCTGGAGCCGGCCGCGACCGGGTCGGTGCTGCAGACCAGATGGTGGCCGTTCGGGAACGACGCCGCCAGATAGTCGCCGAAGGCGGCGGTCGTGTACCAGCTCCCCGCCTCTGTATGGTTGGACAGCCACGCCGCCGCGCCCACCGGCAGGCTCCCCGCCAGCTGGGCCTGGGGTCCGCCCGAGCTCTGGGCGTGAAGTCCCGACCGGGCCAGCAGCGCGACCGTGAGCAGCGGCGGCAGCAGCGCCAAAGCCACCCACCGCCTCCTGGTCGGCGCTGTCGCGGGCGGCAGCGACCCCACCCATCCGGCCAGGTATTCGGACCCCTGCCCCGCCGCGACCACGAGGAAGAGGGGCAGGTAGAAGGTCCAGAGCAGGCTCATCACGGCCGTCAGCAGCCCCAGGGTGGCGTCGTGACGGCGCAGTCTGACCCCCGCCATCAGGTAGCCCAGCAAGAGCAGGAGGCCGGCCAGCTCCGACAGCCTGGCCCCCCAGGGATGGAAGTCCGGGCTCGACCACAGCGGCAGGAAGGGGTGCTCGCCGGCCATGCCCAGGCTGAGCGGCAGCCCCTGGTACAGCCAGGGCCCCCTGGGGTTGACGCACACGGCGACCAGGGCGGCCGGCAGGAGCCAGCGGGGAGGCGCCGCCTCGACCCGACTGCGCTCGGAGCGGGCGACGATCAGGACCACGACCAGGAGGGGCGCCACCACCACGGCCGCGGACTGGAGGTTGGCCCAGGCGGCCAGCACCGTCAGGAGCGCCCAGGGCGCCCACGCCTCGCCGCGGCGCAGCCCCTGGAGGCAGAGCAGGAGCAGCCCCGCCAGCAGCGCCAGCATCTCGGCGGACGGCGAGCTCAGCACCGGGTCGAGGGCGGCCAGGGCGAGCCCGCCCGCCACCATGGCGACCGCGGGCTGGGAGGCGCCCGAGCGGCGGATGAAAGCGAAGAGGACGCCTCCCAGACCGGCCCCGAGAAGGGCCCCCGCCAGCTCCAGGACGGCCACCCCGCCCGTCGAGTACAGGTGGGCCCACAGGAGGTCGAGGAGCCACGAGCGCAGGTCCAAGGCGGCGCTGGGGGCGGCCATGAAGGCGCTGTGGGCGCCCAGCCCCTGGGCCTCGATCAGCCTGCCGTTGGCGATCTGGACGAAGGCGGCGCCCGAGGAGGGGAGATGGAGCCCGGCGGCGGCACCGCCCAGGACCAGGACCAGAGCGGCGGCCCACCACCACCACCGCCCGGAGGTCGCTCGGGCGAGGGAGGACGCCCACTCCAGGGCCCGGCGTTCCCCCGGCCGCCACCAGACCGACTGGGGCTTTGCTCCGCCCTTCAAGAACGCTCCGCCAGCGGGCGGGGCGCGCTCCGGCGGCGGCGCAGACTCCAGAGGTCGATCAGCATCTGGCCCCCGTCGGAGAGGGAGCTGACCGTGGTGCCGACGGCGTTGTACCAGGTGACCCCCACCTCGGCGATCGGGATCCCGCCGAGCCGGGCCCGCAGCAGGACCTCGGCATCGAAGCCGAAACGCAGGCACTCCAGCTCCGAGAAGCACAGCTCCGCCGCCTCGGCTGTGAACAGCTTGAAGCCGCACTGGGTGTCCCTGAGCCCGGGCAACACCAACAGCCGCAGGAGGCGGTTGTAGCTCTTGCCCATCAGCTCGCGGTGGAGAGGCTGGTGGCGCTCCACCCGGGAGGCGGGCAGGGCCCGCGACCCGATCGCCACCCCGGCGCCGCAGTCCAGCTCCCGCTCCAGTTTGGCCAGCTCCTCGAGCGGGGTCGAGAGATCGGCGTCGGTGAAGAGGCGGCGCGCGCCCGAGGCGGCGAGCATGCCGGCCCGGACCGCGGCTCCCTTGCCCTGGTTGCGGGGCAGCGAGATCAGCCGCAGGTGCGGCCATGAGGAGGCGGCCTCCACGGTCAGGGCCGCGGTCTGGTCCTGGCTGCCGTCATCGACCACCAGCACCTCGTAGGGTCGCCCGGAGGACTCGAGGAAGGCCCGCATGCGCTCCAGCGACGGGCTGAGCCGCGCCGCCTCGTTGAAGGCGGGCACGATCACGCTCAGCGGCGGTGGCGCCCCACTCACAGGGAACGCTCCTGCCGGGCCACCGCCAGGAAGAATGCCGAGCCCCGCACCATGCGCGGGAACCGCCAGGGCTGCCGCAGCAGCCGGAAGCTCCACTCCAGGCCGGCCCGGCGCAACCACTCAGGCGCCCGCGGGACCCGGCCCGCGAGGTAGTCGAGGGATCCGCCGACCCCGATTCCGACCCGGCAGCCGGTCGGCCGCAGGTGCCGGCCGAGCCAGACCTCCTGGGCGGGCACTCCGAAGGCGACCGCCAGCAGGCGTGCCCCCGACTCCCTCACCTGCTGGACCAGCGCCGAAGCCTCGGTGTCCGCCGGGGAGCCGCTGGCGCAGCCCGCGACCCTGAGCCCCGGATGCCGGTCCACCAGCTGCCGGCCGGCCGCCTCGGCGACCCCCGGGCCGGCTCCCAGCAGGAAGACGCCGTCGGGCCCGACCGCCTCCAGCGAGCAGAGCGCGCCCAGGAAGTCGACCCCCGGAATCCGCTCCGGCAGGGGGGAGCCCACCCGCCGGGCGGCCCAGACGACGCCCATGCCATCAGCCAGCACCAGGCGCGCGCGCCGGACTGCGAGCGCCAACTCCGGGTCGCGGCGAGCGCGCATCACCATTTCGGGATTGAGGGTCACCACCTGCAGGGGCGGATCCTCAGCCGGCGCCTGGAGCGCCGCCGCACAAATGGCGAGGGCCTGCTCCCTGGAGCAGCGGTCGACCGGCACCCCGAGCAGTTCCAGCCGCGGTCCCAAACCAGTCGTGGTCGCGGTGGAGTCGCCGCTGCTGGAAGCCACGTCGGCGAGTATATGGCGGCCCCGAGGATCTCTTGGGGGTCGCCGCCAGCCCGTTACAGGCCCGCTTCACAGTCACTACCCACGTGGGCCAACGTCTATCGATGCGGGAATCTCTTCCCCCAGGTGCGTGGGACGGGATTGTCGCCCCCGTAGCGGCGCAGGGGCGTGGGATGTCTCGTCTGACGGGTCGCCCCATCAGGTCGAGTGGCCGCGGGGAATCGCACCCCCCGGCTCTCAGATCCCCGCATGCAACTCTCGCTTCACGGGGCTCCTGCCACCCAGCCAATGGCCACGCACCCTCTCCCCAATGGACGAGGAGGGTTGGGTCCCGGCTCGCCATGTCAGCCAGGAACCTCCCCGCCCGGTTCGGGTGTCTGCGCAGCTTCTTGTACTTCCGCAAAGCCCAGCGGACCAGGTATTCGTTGATCCGCCGGAGCGGGACTTGCGGCCAGGACGGATGGTGGCGCCCGTTGCAGGTGATCCAGCCTCGCACCACTTGGTTGACCTCTCGGGCCATCTCTCCCAGCGCGTGCCCACCTCCCAGGTGGGGTCTCCAGCCCCGGATCTGCCGCCGCATCGCCTTGCCCGCCTCATCACTCACCGCCGGCAGGAAGCTGGAGCCGAGCACCCACTTCGGCACAACCGGCCGGGGGCCCGGGTGGAACGGCTCTTCCCCCTCGCCTCCACCGTCCGGCGGAGTTGCTGGGCGTGCCAGTCCCTGGAACGAGCCGTCGGCTCAAAGTGCTACTGGCGGTTGGTTGCAAACGGTACTCACCTCTGGCTGAGAGCAGTATTGGTTGACCCCTCCTTGATGGCGACCGCTCTGAGAGCGGACGGGGCGGGGTGCCGCGCGATGGCGACCTCCTGGGTCGCCTGCTCGAGACGATGGTGGTCGCGCAACTTCGTCCTGAGCTGGCGCTCAGCCCGGCGCGGCCCCGGCTGCACCACCTACGCCAGGCCGATGGACGACACGAGGTGGACCGGCTGGGGGAGCTGGGCGGAGACGGGTTGGTGGCCTTTGAGGTGAAGGCCACCGCCGCTCCCGGCCCCGGCGACGCCCGTCGCTCGGCCTGGCTGCGGGATACGCTCGGCGACCGAGTCGTGGCCGGTGCCGTCCTCCACGCCGGACCGGGTCAGTTCACGCTCGGCCCGCGGCTCCCAGCTCTCCCGATGGCCAGTATCTGGGCCCCTGATCCGTTGGCGGGCGCAAGCCAGGTCCTTCGGGCCCGGAGAAGGTCAGCCATTCGCTCCAGAGAAGAAAGGTCATCGTTGGCTTGGAGAGGGGTTCTCGGTTGCTCGCCGACTGGAGCCCGTCAGGGCAGGACACACGTTCCCTGGATCCGGCCTCTCCGATGACCCGCGCTCCGAGCGCTCGAATGATCCCAGTGGCGATCGGCCCCGCGAGGGATGTGGCCCGGATTGGGACCGAAAGCCGCTGCCGACTGGGGGTGGGCAATTTGCCCAGCCAGTCTTGGCACGCAGCACTCGAGCCTTCAGCAGCTCGCGCTCGATCACCGGATCAACACGTATGGCTACGCCAAGACTTGAGGAGACTCTTCCGACAGGACCCCCGAGGGGTGCAGTCCCTCGTTGCGGCTCGGGAGCCGCTTTGCTCCAACCTCGTGGCTGCAGCCTCGCCGAATGCTTACGAATCCGGCAACTGTTGGCAACCCCCGTGTCAGTCGCGCCCTCGGCGGCGCTGGCGCTCGGCCGCCTCCAGCCGGGCCATCGCCACCTCCAGCTCCCCCTGCAACTTCAGCATCTCCTGCTCGCCGGAGGTGACGGCCCGGGCCACCGCGGCCTCCACCGCCTTGACGATGCTCTCCGCCTCCTGGGGGTCGAGGGCGGCCGAGCTCTCACCGCCAGCGGCGAGGATGAAGACCCGGTCGGGAAGCACCTCGAGGAAGCCGTCCTCCAGGAAGAAGTACTCCTCGCGCTCGCCATGCCGCAGCATCACCTCACCGGGCTTGAGCCAGGTGAGCAGCGGCGCGTGACCCGGCAGCACGCCCAGGTCGCCGTCGGCACCCCGGGCGACTATGAACTCGCAGTCGCCCTCGAAGAGGGGCTTCTGGCTGGCCAGGAGCCGGGTCGGGACCCCCACCTCAGGCCACCGCGGCCGCTTCCGGCTCCTGGCCCCGGTTGAGGGTGCGGCCCCGCTCGATCGCCTCGTCGATGGTCCCCACCATCCGGAAGGCCTGCTCCGGCAGGTCGTCGAGGTTGCCGGCGAGGATCTCCTTGAAGCCGCGGACGGTCTCCCGCAGGGGCACGTACTTGCCCGGGGTTCCGGTGAACTGCTCGGCGACGAAGAACGGCTGGCCCAGGAACTGCTGCACCCGGCGAGCCCGGTTGACGGTGAGCTTGTCCTCGTCGGAGAGCTCCTCCATCCCCAGGATGGCGATGATGTCCTGGAGGTCCTGGTAGCGCTGCAGCACCCGCTGCACCCCCAGGGCGACCTCATGGTGCTCGGCCCCCACCGTCCTCGGCTCCAGGATGCGGCTGAAGGAGTCGAGCGGGTTGACGGCCGGGTAGATGCCCAGCTCGGAGATCCGCCGGTCCAGGGAGACGGTGGCTCCCAGGTGGGCGAAAGTGGTCTGGATGGCGGGGTCGGTGAAGTCGTCGGCAGGGACGTAGACCGCCTGCACCGAGGTGATAGAGCCCCGGTGGGTGGAGGTGATCCGCTCCTGCAGGTCGCCCATCTCGGTCGCCAGGGTGGGCTGGTAGCCGACCGCCGACGGCATCCGGCCCAGCAAAGCGGAGACCTCGCTGCCGGCCAGCATGTAGCGGAACACGTTGTCGATGAAGAGGAGCACGTCGGCCCCCTCCTCGTCGCGGAACTCCTCGGCCATGGTGAGGCCGCTCAAGGCGATCCTGGCCCTGGCTCCGGGGGGCTCGTTCATCTGGCCGAAGACCAGCGCGGTCTGGTTGATGACCCCCGACTCGTGCATCTCGCCGAAGAGCTGGTTGCCCTCCCGGGTGCGCTCCCCCACCCCCGCGAACACCGAGTAGCCCTGGTGCTCCTTGGCGATGTTGCGGATGAGCTCCATCACGATGATGGTCTTGCCCACCCCGGCTCCGCCGAAGAGCCCGATCTTGGAGCCCTTGGCGAAGGTGCAGATGAGGTCCAGCACCTTGATCCCGGTCTCCAGGATCTCGGTCGACACCGCCTGGTCCGCGACCGAGGGCGGCTCCCGGTGGATGGGCATCAGCTTGCCCGCCTCCATCGCCGGGCCGCCGTCGATGGGCTCGCCCACCACGTTGAACATCCGCCCCAGCACCCGCTTGCCGACCGGGACCCTGATCGGGGAGCCGGTGGCCACCACCGCCTCGCCCCGGCGCAGCCCGTCGGTGGTCTCCATCGCGATGCAGCGGGCGACGTCGTTGCCCAGGTGCTGCTGCACCTCCAGAACCAGTCGCGGCCCCTCCCGCTCCACCTCCAGGGCGTCCAGGATGTGGGGGAGCTGGCCGGTCGCGAACGCGACATCGACCACCGCCCCGATCACCTGCAATACCTCGCCCCGGACCGGCTGCTTGGACTCGCTCTCGGTCATGACCACCTCCTCAGCGCCGGGCCGCCTGCAGGGCCTCGGCGCCGCCGATAATCTCCATCAGTTCTCGCGTGATGCTCGCCTGGCGCACCTTGTTGGCGGTCAGCGACAGCTCCCGGATCACGTCCCCCGCGCTGGAGGAGGCGTTGCGCATCGCCACCATCTGAGCGCTGTAGAAGCTGGCCTGGGTCTCCAGCACCGCCCGCAGAACCTGGCTCTCCAGGTAGGCGGGCATGAGCCGCTCCAGCACCGCCTGGGCGTCGGGCTCGTAGATGTAGTCGCCCTGGGTCTGGGGGCCCTGGTCGGCCGCGGCTGGGGCCACCGGCACCAGCACCTGCACCGTGGGCAGCTGGGTGAGCAGGTTCTTGAACTGGGAATACGCCAGCACGATCTCCCGCACCTCGCCCCGCAGGTAGGCGCCCACCGCCGACTCCACCGACCCTCGCAGCTCCGCCATCTGGACTCTGTCGGGCAGCCCCACCCGGTGGTGCACCAGCTGGACCTGCATCCGGCTCGCGAACTCGACCGCCTTGCGGCCGATCGCCACCGTCTGGTAGCGGGGCCCGAAGCGCCGCAGCATGAAGGCGTGGGCCGCCCGCATGGTGTTCACGTTCAGGGACCCGGCCAGGCCGCGGTCCGAGGTGACCAGGATGAGCAGGCCCTGGCCCTCCTCCCTGGGCACCAGGAAGGGGTGGTGGTACTCCTTGCCGATCTTGGCCACGTCGCGGGCCACCTGGTCCATGGCGATGGCGTAGGGACGGGCCTGGGCCACCCTGGCCTGGGCGCGGCGCATCTTGGCGGCCGCCACCATCTGCATCGCGCGGGTTATCTGCTCGATGCTGCGGATCGCCTTGATGTGCCGGCGGATGTCGCGCAGGGTCGCCAATCAGCCCTCCTGGGAGCCGGCGGCCACCGCCACCGGCCCGGTGTCGAAGCCCTGGTTGAACTCCTCGAGCGCCTGCTTCAACTGCGCCTCCAGCTCCTCGTCGAGGACCTTGCGCTCCTCCAGCTGGGCCTCCAGCTGGGCGTGGGTCTGGCCGATCCAGCGCCGGAACTGCGCCGACCAGGAGGAGATCCGCTCCACCGGGACCAAGTCCAGGTAGCCGCTGGTGCCAGCGTAGATCACCATCACCTGGTGGGAGACCGGCACCGGCTGGTACTGGTCCTGCTTGAGCAGCTCGGTCAGCCGCCGGCCCCGCTCCAGCTGATCTCTGGTGGAGCGGTCGAGGTCGGAGGAGAACTGGGCGAAGGCGGCCAGGGCGCGGTACTGGGCCAGCTCCAGGCGCATGCCCCCGGCCACCTTGCGGAGCGCCTTGGTCATGGCGTCCCCCCCCACCCGGCTGACCGACAGCCCGACCGAGATGGCGGGCCTGGTGCCGGCGTAGAAGAGGTCGCCCTCCAGATAGATCTGGCCGTCGGTGATCGAGATCACATTGGTCGGGATGTAGGCCGAGACGTCGTTGGCCTGGGTCTCGATGATCGGCAGCGCGGTCAGGGACCCCCCGCCCCTGGCCTCGCTGAGCCGGGCGGCCCGCTCCAGGAGCCGCGAGTGCAGGTAGAAGACGTCGCCGGGGTAGGCCTCGCGGCCGGGCGGGCGGCGCAGGGCCAGCGAGATCTCGCGGTACGCCCAGGCGTGCTTGCTGAGGTCGTCGTACACGATCAGGGCGTCCTCGCCCCGCTCCATGAACCACTCCCCCATGCTGCAGGCCGAATACGGGGCCAGGTACTGGAGGGCGGCCGGCTCGGCGGCGGTGGCGCTGACGATGATGGTGTGCTCGAGGGCGCCGTACTCCTCCAGCAGGGCCGCGACCCGGGCCACCGAGGCGGCGTTCTGGCCGATCGCGACGTAGATGCAGGTGAGGTTCTTGCCCTTCTGATTGATGATGGTGTCGATCGCGATCGCGGTCTTGCCGAGCTGGCGGTCGCCGATCAGCAGCTCGCGCTGGCCGCGCCCGATCGGGACCAGGGCGTCGATGGCCATGATCCCGGTGGCGGCAGGGGTGTCCACCGGCTGGCGGTCGACGACCCCGGGGGCCTGCCGCTCCACCGGCCAGCGCTCCTTGGTGGCGATCTCGCCCTTGCCGTCGATGGGCTCACCCAGGGCGTTGACCACCCGGCCCACCAGCTCGCGACCCACCGGGACCTCCACGATCCTGCCGGTGGTGCGGACCTCGTCCCCCTCGCTGAGCCCCTCGTAGGGGCCCATCACGATGGCGCGGACCAGGTCCTCCTCCAGGTTGAGCGCCATCCCGAAGACGCCCTTGGGGAACTCCAGCAGCTCGCCGGCCATCGCCCCCTCCAGGCCGTAGACCTGGGCGATCCCGTCCGCCAAGGCGGTGACCACCCCGGACTCGGCCGACACCACCGGGGCGTCGAAGTCGGCGATCTTGGTCTTGATGATGCGGCCTATGTCGTCGGCACTGAGGCTCATGTTCCCCTCATCACGCGGTTTGCACTTCTGTCAGCATCTGATGGCGCAGCTGCAGCAGCCGGCTCTTCAGACTGGCGTCGAAGACCCGGTCCCCCACCCGCACCACCGCCCCCCCCAGCAGGGAGGGGTCCACCTCGGCTTGAAATTCCACCTGCCGGCCCAGGCGCGCCGAGAGCTCCCGGCCGAAGCGGGTCAGCTCCGTCGGGCTCACCGCGACCGCCGTCGCCAGGCGGGCCCGGACCCGGCCCTCGGCGTGGTCGACCAAGGCCGCGTAGCCGGCCTCGATCGCGCCCAGCATCGCCGTGCGCCGGCTCCGGATCAGCAGTCGCAACAGGTTGGCGGCGGGCTGGTCGATCTCACCGTCCCCAGAGAGCACCGCCACCGCCAGCTCCTCTCTCTGCGCGGCCGAGAACTGCGGGCTCAGAAGGGCCGGGCCCAGCTCGCTGCCGCCCAGGAGCTGGCGCAGGCGCCGCAGCCGCTCCCTCCAGGACGAGAACTCGCCCTGTTCCTGGGCCAGCTCGAAGAGGGCCTGGGCGTAGTGCCGGGCCTGGCTGGGGACGCGGGGCTCCCGGGCCACCTCAGGCACTGAGGTCCACCTCCTTCAGCGCCTGCTCGATGAGGCGGTGCTGGCGATTGGGGTCCAGCTCCTCCTGGAGCACCTTGGTGGTCGCCAGCATCACCAGGTCGGCGACCTGGCGGCGCAGCTCGAGCACCGCCTGCTCCCGCTCCCGCGCCAGCTCCAGGCGAGCCCGCTCCAGCATCGCCTGCTGCTCCTGCTCGCCCTTCTGACGGAGCTCCTCGCGCAGCTGCTCGCCCAGCTGCTGGGCCCGGTCCAGGATCTCCTGGGCCTTGAGCCTGGCGTCGGCCATCTCCTGACGGTCCAGCTCTCTGGCTTGCTCGGCCTCCTGCCTCGCCTGCTCGGCCTCGCCGAGCGCCTGGGCGATCTGGGCCTGGCGGGCGCGCAGCGCCTTGTCCAGGGGCGGGAACACGTAACGGCGGAGCAACCACAGCAAAGCCAGGAAGACGACGATCTCGACTAGGAAGGTCGCGTTCAGGGCCAGCGGGTTGGAGGCCAGGACCATCTGTGGCTCCCCTACTTCCCGGCCAGGGCGATGAAGACGAACATCAGGGCCAGGTTGATGAAGTACACGGCCTCGGCCAGACCGACGGTCAGGAAGGTCCAGGTCAGCAGTCTCCCCTGCGCCTCCGGCTGGCGGGCGATGCCGGCGATCAACTGGGCGCCGGCCAGGCCGTCACCGATGGCGGCGCCGACGGCGCCGACGCCGGTGCCGATCATGGCCCCGGCGTAGATCTCTGCATGCGCGGTGGTCAATGCCAATTGGTCTCCTCCCAGGTCTTGGCGGGGCTGTTCGGCCCCTAGCTGCTGGCGGTCTCGGCCGCCTGGTGGTCCTCGCTCATGGTCGCCATGCTGAGGTAGATGACCGTCAGCAAGGCGAAGATGAAGGCCTGTATCACGTCCACGAAGACGCCCTCGAACAGCTTCCAGACGCCGTTGAAGGCGAAGCCGATGTAGATCGGCAAGATCGCGATGATCTCCAGCATCAGGGCGGCCGCGAACATGTTACCGAAGAGTCGCAGGGTGAGCGAGATCGGGTAGGAGATCTGGGCGATCACGTTGATCGGGCCCAGCCCGATGTAGGCCCACCAGGGCAGCCCGTCGGGATGCAGGTAGTTGATCTTGAGGTAGCCGCGGAAGCCCTTGCGCCTGATCGAGGTCAGATGCACCAGCACGATCACGATCACCGCCAGGGCGGCGGTGTCGTTGACGTCGGAGGTGGGGGAGGTCAGCCGCCCGCCGGTCGGGATCAGCTCCAACCAGTTGCTGACCAGGATGTAGAAGAAGAGCACCGTCACCAGCGGCACCACCCAGCCCGCGAAGGGCCCGATCATGCGGGTGATGTAGTCGTCGACGGTAGTCCAGACCACCTCGATCATGGTCTGGAAGCGGCCCGGAACCCCGCTGGTGATCCTCGTCCTCAGGTAGAGGCCGAGCCCCAGCACGATCCCGAAGGCGACCCCGCTGCTGATCAGGGTGTCCCAGTAGATCGTCTGGCCGAAGATGTGGCCCACCCAGTGGGCGCCGACCGCGATCTGGGCGGCGACCATCGGCCTCACCTGGCGCTCAGCCTCATGCCCAGCCGGAGGATGGCCCCCACCTGGGCCAGGTGGGTCGCCAGCAGCCCCAGCAGCCCCCACACCCCGATCGGACCCAGGACGATGATCAAAGCCGCCATCGCCGCCGTGATCACGGCCAGCCTGGGCAGGCTGGAGCCGAGGAAGGCGACCGGCGAGCGCCGCATGGCGAAGACCGCCAGCTGCAGGTTGGCGATCCCCAGCAGGCCGCCGCCCAGAGCCAGACCGGCGCCCTCGGGGCCCGCGATCAGCAGCCCGGCGATGACCACCACCACCACCGCGGCGGCGGCGGCGAGCCAGGCGGAACGCACCGCCCCCGCCATCTCGTCAGCGTTCTGCACCATCAATTCCCTGGATCCCGGTACACCAGCAGGCCCCGGTAGAGAGCCAACGCCCCCCCCGCCAGGCCCACCGCCAGCCCCGTCAGCGTCAGCCATGGCAGGGTGTGAAAGACGCGGTCCAGCAGCACCCCGGCCACGACCCCAGTTACGACCGTGATCGAGAAGACTCCTACCAACGCGAGGGCTCCTCCGGGACCCGCAACTCCCCCGGGCCGCTTCGGATCGCCCTCAGGGGACAAATCGGGGCGATGTTATCACGGCGCGGGGGGCAGCCCGCCAGGCCGGACGCTGACCCGGCGACCGCTGGCGGCACCTGTGAACTCGCGCGGCCGCCGGAGCCCGCCGTCACCAGGGACCTCGACCAAGACCTGGAGCGACCGGCGGGGGAGGGGGCGGCGGTGAACATCAAGAGCGCGAGCCTCCGTCAGCTCGGTGGAGGAGCCGCGACCCGTTCCAGATCTCAAGAGTCATGGCGGCGCGGCTGGAACCGCGGTTGAGGGAGCGCCCGCCCCTACCGGTTGAGCTGGGCCACCCCGATTCGGACCGCTGGAGGTTGCCGCAGGGAGTTGTGAACAGTGCAACGGGACGCGACCGCCAGCAGCGATGCCCGCTGCTCCGGGGACAGCTCGCCGGGGACCTCGACCCGGAGGTCGATCGCCCCCACCCGGTGCGGATGGGGGGCGAAGTCGACCTCCGAGATCACCGCCAGCCCTTCGACCTGATGCCCGTGGCGCGACAGGAACCGCCGGACGTAGTAGGCCACGCAGGCGGCCAGACTGGCTATGAAGAGATCGGTGGGGGTCGGCGCGGTGTCGTCGCCACCGTCGAAGGTCGGCTGGTCAACCCGGATCGAGTGCTGGCGGACCGCGATCTGGAACTTGTCACCGCTCTCGTAGTCGACTCGCAACCGATGGCGGTCGGCCCCCTGGTCCTGGCTCACACGGCCTCCACGGTCGCCTCGGAGGCAGCGATCTCAGCCCGAACGGAGTCCATGTCCAGGGCCTGGACGGCGCCGATCAGCTTGGCGAGATCCCCAGCTGGCCGCGCCCCGGGTTCCGCGAAGACCAGGATCCCGTCGCGGAAGATCATCAACGTCGGGATGGACCGGATCTGGAGGGAGCCAGCCAGGGCGGGCTCGGCCTCCGTGTCGACCTTGCCGAAGACGATCTCCGGGTGCTCCTCCGACGCCGCCTGGAAGACCGGGGCAAATGCCCGGCAGGGGCCGCACCACGCCGCCCAGAAGTCGATCAGGACGATGCCGTCCTGGCTCACCGTGTCCGTGAATGTCGTTTCGGTCAGCGTGATCGTAGCCATGACTACCTCAGATATTTACCCCCGGGGGTATTGGCAAACAGCCTGAGTGTACTCCTGCGCCGCCAGCGGCGGTGGTGGGAACGCCCCAGGCCACGTCCTTGGCCCCAGCAACGCTTCGGCGTTGCCACCGCAAGGGGTGCGGTCACCGGATGAATTCCCCGCGCCCTCACCCACTCCTTCGAGTTCACCTCCGTCCGTCAATGGCGCATCGTACGAGCAACTGTTCGCGACCCCTCTCGAGCGCGCGCTCCGCGACCGCGGAGGGAGCCCGGGAACGGCACGTGCCGCCAGCGCTACCGCCTCAGGGACCCCCTCGACCCCTTCCTCTACCACCTTGAGGGCCCTATCCTCCGGCTGATCCGCCAGGAGGTCGCCTCTCGGGGAAGTCGGGCAGCGTAACCTCACCGACCTCGAGCACACCACCAAGTTCGGTTGTCTCCATTTCCCGACGGTAAGCCGTCCCGGGGCCCGGCATGCGGTCATGCCCCAGGCGGACGAGGCCCGTTACGCCTGTGAGGACGATGGCCACCCGCGGGCCGCACCTCCGGTGGGTCGGGCAGCACCTCATGACGACCACGTATCCACTCGCCAAACTCGGGCAACCTGAACCGCACATACCCTTGGCCGGCGGGTTCCAGCAACTCGTGCTCCTTCAGCAAAGCGTCTCGAAGATAGGACGTCTGAGTGGTGCTGTCCTTCTCCATTGCCTTGGCGAGCTCCGCAGTGGAGACCTTGCCAGGACCCAAGTGGGCAGTGGCCGCAAGATAGCGCTGAGCCTGTGGGCTGAGCATCTTCCACCGGTCTTGGAGGATCGACTGATACTGCTCGATCGCTTTGCCCCGACCGAGCGCGGCCTCCACCATCGTAATCTGCGGCTTGCCGAGGGCCGCCTTCCATGCCTCGTCCCCGAGCAGCTGGATCAAGTACGGATACCCGCGGCTCGATTCCGCCAAGTAGTCCAACGCATGTGGTTCGACCGTCCCTCCCGCATCGGATACTGGCTGCAGAAGCGCCAGTTTGCTGGCGCTCAAGTCCACGGGACCGATGGAGTCCCACTTCAAGCCCTCGAAGAACGTGGCGCTCGCGGAACGAATGCGGTCCCGCAGCCCGGGCAGTCCAGCCAGGATCAGCGCGATCGGCAACTGACTCTCCCGCTTGACCAGCATCTGCCAAATGGCCCCAATCTCTTGGTACCCAGACGCTCCTCTGAACACGTGAGCCTCATCCACGGTCACCAGCACTCCAATCCCCCGCTCCTTCGCGGCGCCGCCCAACACCTTGAGAATTGCTCTCAGCACGTCCTTCGCTTGCCCACGCTCCTTACGTCCAGTGCGAGCTCCAACCTTGACCGTGGCCAATCCGACATGGGTGTGGCTCTTCTGGAGGGACGGCCTTCGAGTTCCGGAGGCAGCCTGAAGGGTGGCCGCGGCGCCATCCACGACGCCAGTGGGGCCCCGGTACTCCTCAAGGCAACC
>JAKAWF010000005.1:0-11893 GCA_021817025.1 bacterium | reverse complement strand
GCACCTGCAGAGCCCCAGCCCTTGGGAGCCCTTTTCGCGGCCCCGGCACCTCAAGGACCGCGAGAACCCGTCCCTCCAGAAGAGCCGCACCCATCCGACATTGATCCCCAACTCAACGCTCTTCTCCACGTCGGCCCACTTGCGCCCCAGTGTCGGCAGATGGTCTGCGGCGGCCCGACTGATCGCCACGATCGGGTCCTCGCTCGGAGTGGGCTGACAGTGGATCACCACCCACTTCTTGTCCCGCACCATGATTCCGATCTCGTCGAGCAGTACGGTCTTCCCGATCCCTCGATCGCCAACGAACGCCCGGGTGAACCCCTGCGCCGATGGACCGCCATTGAGAAAGTCATCGACGACCTCGGCCATGAGGGTCTCCCGACCTGCCAAAGTGGGCGGACGGCTGCAAAGGTCGGGTGGAAGGGAGACCGCCCTGCGATGACCATAATGCCCCTATAAACCATTCTGGCTACCAGGGCAACCCCACTCCAACCCCGCTAGAAAGCTGGACTTCACGGCAAGCATCACCAAGCCATAGACGGCCCGGTGGCCTTCCCTGGGTGGGCTCGCTCTCTCGTCCACTCCAGGTCCCAGGGGGGAAGCGGGGAGCCTACGCGGCGAACCGCGCTGCTCTGCCAAGCCGCCTCCGACAGCGATATCGACCCTGACCGGGTGAGTCTCACCCGTACCCTGCGCGCCGCCCGCCGCAGCATTCGCCGCTCCGGGGGCGACAAGGTCAGCCCGGCCGCGGGGATCCTCCATGCCACCCAGGAGATCCTCGAAGAACTGCTGCCCCGGCGCCGCCGGCGCGCCAATCCCCGCGTCGTGCGCCGCAAGATGACCAGCTTCGTTGGCAAGCGCCCAGAGCACCGCCACTGGCCCCAGCCCACCCTGCCGACGCCGGCGGCCATCAGGATCCTCTCGCCGCCCTGAGTTACGGGTGTTGCAGTTAGGGGGAGTTACGGGAGGGAAGGGCCTGCGCTCGGCACTCCCCTCCACGATCGTGAGCGGTCGCAGCCGACCGGCTCCGTACACTGCCCGGGTGGCGATCGGGATCGATGCCAGCCGGGCCTTCCAGGCCGCCCCCACGGGCATCGGCGTCTACGCCACCGAGATCTGCCGCGGCCTGATCGAAGATCCCCCGGCCCCCCTGCGCCTCTACCGCAACGCCCGGCGGCCGCCCGCGGCCGCCCCTCCCCTCCCCCCTGGCAGCGCCTGGCGGCTGCTCCCTCTGCCCCGCGGCTGGACTCTGCTCAGGCTCCGGCTGGAGCTCAGCCGCCACCCCCCGGAGCTGCTCTTCGTGCCCGCCTACCGGCTCCCCCCGGGGCCCGTGCCGCGGGCGATCGTGACCGTGCACGGGGTGGAGCACCGGCTGGCCGAGCAGGCCTATCCCGGCCGCAGCGGCCGCGCGGTCGAGAGCTTCGTCAAGGACACCCTGGCACGGGCGGCCCGGGTGATAGTGCCCTCGGAGACGACCCGCGCCGACCTGGTCCAGCTCTACTCGGCCGACCCCTCCACCATCACCGTGATCCCCCACGGGGTGGCGCCCCACCTGCGCCCCAGGCCCCCGGCGGAGGTGGCGGCGGTCACCGCCCAGCTTGGGATCTCAGGCCCTTATTTCCTGGCCGTCGGCGCCCACCACCAGCGGAAGAACATCCCGTTCCTGATCCGGGCCTTCGCCAGGGCCTTCCCGAGCGGGCCTGACCGACCCTGGCTGGTGGTGGCCAACGCCCAAGGGGAGACCGCCGCCCAGCTCCAAGAGGTGGCCCAGGTGGCGGGCTGCCAGGACCGCCTGCGGCTGCTTGCGCATGTCGGCGGGGAGACCCTGGCGGGACTCTACTCAGGCACTCTGGGGGCCTGCGTCCCCTCCCTCTACGAGGGCTTCGGGCTGCCGGCCCTGGAGGCGATGGCCTGCGCGGCCCCGGTCCTGGCCAGCGATGTCGGAGGGGTGGCGGAGACCGCCGCCGGGGCCGCCCTGCTGGTGGGGTTGCAGTCCCAGGAGGAGTGGGTCGCGGCCCTCACCCGGTTGGCGGGCGAGCCCGAGCTGCGCGCGCACCTGGGCCGGCTCGGGCTGGCCAGGGCCGGCCACTTCAGCTGGCCCCGCGCGGTCGCGGAGCACTCCCGCCTGCTCGCCGACGAGCTGGCCCACGCCAGACGGGATCAGTTCAGGTAGAGCAGGGTGCGGCCACCCACCGCCTCGATCCGCTCCAGCGCCACCTCGGCCCCCTTGACCACGCAGTGCTCGGGGTCGGCGACCACCCGCATCTCGAGGCCGGTGCGGATCCTCAGCTCGGCCGAGATGAGCTCGAGGTCCACCCCCCGGCCCGCCAGGGCGAAGCCCACCCGCCGCACGCCGGGCCGGCCGGCCGGGGGCACCTCCTCCAGCAGCCGCAGGACCATGGCGGCCAGCCGCTCCGACCCATCCGCCGCCTCGAGCCACCCGGCCTGAGCCTGGCCACCCTCCCAGCGCAGGCATCGGTGGACGAGCAGCCCATGGTGGCAGACGACCGCGGCCTGAGCGCTCGCAGGCAGCAGGAAGAGCACCGGCGACGGCTCCCAGGAGGTGACCGAGAGCCCGGCCCCGAAGGCCATCGCCAAGGGCAGGTCGAGGAGGTGGGCCATGCGGGCGCCGGAACTCAGCGCCACCTCCAGCAGGGCCCGCCTGGCCGCCGTGGAGAGCCCGGCCGGGACCGCCAGCACCAGCTCGTGGCGGACAAAGACCAACCGGCCGACGAGCCGCGTGATCAGGTGCCGCAGCATCTGCTCGGCGGCCTCCTGGTCGGCCAGCTCGGTCAGCCCGAAGGGGGCCACCAGCTCGACCCCGGGGGCCCCCGCCATCGCGGCCGCCTGGTCCCCGTAGGCCAGCAGCTTGCCCGTGGCCGTCTGGCGGGCGGCCAGAGCGGGCTCGGCCAGGACCAGCCCGTCCCCCCGCGCCCAGGCCACCACCCGGTCCGACGAGAGCTCGAGGCCGAAGCGGCGCCCTGCCACAGTCGAGCTCAGTCCGGATCCGAGGGAGCGAGCTGGCGGCGGTTGAGCCGCGCCCCCAGTCCCGCCAGCTTGCCCACCAGGTTCTGGTAGCCGCGGTCCAGGTGGCGGATGTTGCGGCAGGTGGTGCCCCCCTCGGCGCAGAGCCCGGCGATCACCAGGGCTGCTCCGGAGCGGATGTCGGAGACCTCCAGCTCGGCTCCCCTCAGGGGCTTTCCGCCGTGGACCACCGCGATCCGGCCCTCGACCTCGATTTGGGCGCCCAGGCGGCGCAATTGCTCGACCGGGCGGAAGCGGTTCTCGTAGAGCGCCTCCCAGACCGTCGAGTCGCCCTTCGCCTGGGTCATCAGGGCCACGTACTGCGACTGCAGGTCGGTGGCGAATCCGGGATGGGGCCAGGTGGTCACGTCCACCGCCAGCAGCGGGCCCGGCCGCGACACCCGGGCCCAGCTCGCCCCCTCCTCCACCACACAGCCGGCGGCGCGGAGCTTGTGGAAGAGCTGGACCAGGTCGTCGCAGCTGACGTCGTCGATCATCACCTCGCCCCCGGTGGCGGCGGCCGCCAGGGCGTAGGTGCCGGCCTCGATGTAGTCGGGACGGACCCGGTGCTCAGCCCGGTGCAGGCGGGTGACCCCCTCGATCACGACCCGGTCGCTGCCCGCCCCCGAGATCCGGGCCCCCATCGAGTTGAGGCAGAGGGCGAGGTCGACCACGTGGGGCTCCCGGGCGGCGTTGGAGATGACGGTTATCCCCTCCGCCCGGACCGCCGCCATCATCAGGTTCTCGGTCCCGGTCACGGTCGGCATGTCGAGCGGGATGTGAGCCCCGTGCAGGCCGCTGGCCGAGGCCCGGATGCCGCCCTCCGCCTCCTCCACCCTGGCCCCCATCAGGCGCAGCCCGGCGACATGCTGCTCGATCCGGCGGGAGCCGATGTCGTCGCCTCCTGGTCGAGGCAGGGAGGCCTCACCGAAAGCTCCCAGCAGGGGTCCCAGCAGCAGCAGCGAAGCCCGCATCCGCTGGGCCGACGCCGGATCGGGCATGCCCGTGCGCAGGCCTCGGGCATCGACCTCCACCACGCCCTGAGAGCGCTCGGTGAGGGCTCCCAGGCTGCCCAGGATCGCGCACATGGTCTCCACGTCCTCGATGGCGGGAACGTTGCTGAGCCGCAGCGGTCCATCGGCCAGCAGGGCGGCCGCCATCTCGGGCAGGGCGGCGTTCTTGCTGCCGCTGACGCCCACCGTCCCGCGCAGGGGGATGCCCCCCTCGATCTCCAGCACCTCATCCTTCGGCATCGCGTCGGCTCTCCTCGAGTTCAGTTGGGCGGCAGATCATGGTGCGTCGGGTCGTCCGGGCCCTGCTGGAAGCTGAACCCACCACGATGCCAGATCCGCCAGCCCAGCAGGCTCAGGGCCACCACCAGCAGCACCAGGGCCACGGCCAGGATCTTGTGGTGTCCGAACAGGGCCAGCCCGACACTGCCCAGAATCCCGGTGACCAGGTAGAAGCTGATCGCGGTCTCGCGCTGGCTCAGGCCCAGCGCCAGCAGCCGGTGGTGGAGGTGGCGGGCGTCGGCGTGGGCGAAGCCGACCCCCTCCCGGCGCCGCCGCCAGATCGCGTAGCCGGTGTCGCCGATGGGAAGCGCCAGGGCCACCACCGGCACGAACAGAGCCAGCGTCACCGTCACCTTGGCGACCCCCAAGATGGTGATCACCCCCACCAGCATGCCCAGCACGTGGCTGCCGGAGTCGCCCATGAAGATCCGCGCCGGCGCGAAGTTGAAGACCAGGAAGCCCAGGCAGCAACCGACCAGGGCGGCCGAGAGCAGGATCACCCCGCCCTGGCCGGGGTCGATCGCGAGCCGGTTGACGGCCGCCAGATACAGCACCGCGCCCACGATGGCCACCACCCCCGCGGCCAGCCCGTCCACCCCATCCAGGAGGTTGATGGAGTTCTGCATCCCGACCAGCCAGATCACGGTCACCGGGATCGCCGCCCAGGCCAGATGGAGATCGAGATGGGGCAGGGTCACGTAGCCGATGGTGATCCCGAAACCCCAGGCCACCAGGAGCGAGCAGAGGATCTGGATCACCAGCTTGGTCCAGTAGGGCAGCCCCAGGATGTCGTCGATCGCCAGCAGCCCCGCCACCACGACCGCGATCACCACCAGCTGGGCCCAGTCCGGGACCCCCCGGCCGAAGAGCGCCACCGCGACCACGAAGCCTGAGGCCAGCGCCAGCCCTCCCAGCCGCCCGGTCGGGCGCAGGTGGATGTTGCGGCCGCCAGGCTCGGCCACCGCCCCGACCTTGAAGCTCAGCCACCTGACCACCGGGACCATCGCGACCGTCACGGCGACGGCCACCAGCAGGATCGGCAGCGCCACCAGGAAGTGGTGTTGGGCGGTGGGCAAGCTGGCTGTCCCGAGCTCAGCCGTAGGGCAGTGGGAACGCCTCGCAGAGGGACCGAGACCGGCCGGCCACCTCCGCCGCCACCGCCTCATCACCGAGGCTGCGGATCAGCCGGGCGACCAGGTGAGCGATCTCGTCCATCTCCTCTGGGCCCATCCCGCGAGTGGTGACCGCCGGGGTTCCCAGGCGAATCCCGCTGGGATTGAACTTGCTCGCCTCGTCGAAGGGGATGGAGTTGCGGTTGACCGTGATGTGGGCACGGTCGAAGGCCTCCTGGACCTGCCGGCCGGTGAGCTCGAGCGGACGCAGGTCGATCAGCATCAGGTGGTTGTCGGTGCCTCCGCTGACCAGCCGCAACCCCTCCGCCGTCAGCCCGCCGGCGAGGCGCTGGGCGTTCGCCACCACCCGCTGGGCGTAGTCGCGCATCTCCGGCTGGGTCCAGGCGTGCAGCGCCGCCGCCTTGCCCGCGATGGCATGCAGCAGGGGCCCGCCCTGGGCTCCCGGGAAGACCGCCTTGTCGACCGCCTTGGCCCGCTCCTCGGGGCAGAGGATCATCCCCCCCCAGGGGCCCCGCAGGGTCTTGTGAGTGGTGAGCGTGACCACATCGGCGTAGGGCACCGGGCTGGGATGGGCACCTCCAGCGACCAGGCCGGCGAAGTGGGCCATGTCCACCAGCAGCCCCGCCCCCACCTCCTTCGCGATGTCGGCGAGAACCTTGAAGTCGAAGATCCTGGGGTAGGCGCTCGCCCCCGCCACCAGCACCTGCGGCCGCACCTCCTTGGCCCGGCGGCGGACCTGCTCGTAGTCCAGCTGCTCGGTCTCCCGGCTGACCCCGTAGAACTCGGCGTGGTAGAAGATGCCGCTGAAGCTGACCGGCGAGCCGTGGGTGAGGTGCCCGCCGTGGCTGAGGTCCATCCCCAAGATGGTGTCGCCGGGCTGGCAGATCGCCATGTAGGCGGCCAGGTTGGCGGAGCTGCCGCAGTGAGGCTGGACGTTGGCGTGCTCAGCCGAGAACAGCGAGCACGCCCTCTCCTGGGCCAGGGTCTCGATCTGGTCCACGAACTCGCAGCCACCGTAGTAGCGCTTGCCCGGGGTGCCCTCGGCGTACTTGTTGGTGAGCCAGGAGCCCACCGCCTCCAGCACCGCCGGGCTGGCGACGTTCTCCGAGGGGATCAGCTCCAGGGTGTACTGCTGGCGGTCCAGCTCGGCTCCCATCAGGGCCGCCAGTTCAGGGTCGGCCCGGCGAAGCACGTTCAGCCGCTCTGCCGCGATTGCCAAATCAGTCCCTCCGGCTGCCTGAGCCGTCCCGGATCAAGGGGATGCCCAATCCGCCAGCCCCGAGCCTCCCCGCCCGCGGCAGAACCGGCATCTCCCAGCTGAGGTCGAGTATAGAGGACGGCTCGAATCCCACCGGACCGCCCGGCAACTCCGCCCAAGCCCCCGCCCGAGAGGGGAGCTCGGCCAGGGCCGATGCCACCCCCGCGGCCGGTGCCGGGTGGCGCTGGGGGTGGCCGGCGGACCGGTTCTTGTGGCGGGCGGGGCGAGGGGCTGGCCCGGGATCCCGGCCCCCAGAGGCGCCCGCGCCGCCCAGACCGGGAGTCCCCCGCGGAGCCGGCAGCAGGATGTGGGGGGGCGGGCCCGGCCAGAAGCGCCGGGGCCAGGTCCGCGGGGAGAGCGGGAAGGCTGGCGCGGAGCGGGACCGGTGCGAGGTCGGCGACCGTCGGGATGAGGGGCTGGGCAGACGGCCCGCCCTTGATCGCGGAGCGGCGAGGGCCGCCTCCGGATCCCCCGCCGTGGCTGCCAGACCTACACGGTGTCGGTCGGGAATCCGACCGCCTCCCGGAGCGCACGGCCAGGGTGCCAGCCTGGCTGGTCGGGCACCCACGGCTCAGGCCCGCTCACCCGAGGTCGACCTGCAGCACCCGGGGCCTGCCGGTCAGGTCCAGGTGCACTTGGCCCGACTCATGTGGAAGAAGCTGATCACAGAGTTGCTGAACCGCCCCGATCCGGCGTGGGTCGCACTCCAGCAGGACCGTGGCGCGCGGGCTGGCGATGGCAGCCAGGGAGGGCAGGAGCTCCCGGTAGGCTCGCAGGCCGTCGGGGCCGGCGTCGAGGGCTGTACTGGGCTCGTAGTCGCGGACGCCCGGCTCCAGCTGCGCCCACTCGGCGCTGGTGACGTAGGGTGGGTTGCTGACGATGAGGTCGTACCGCCCTCGCTCCCGCAGCGGCTCGGCCCAGCTCCCGCCAAGCACCGTGACCCTCTCTGCGACCTGGTTCAGGAGGGCGTTCCGGCGCGCCATGTCGACCGCGCCCGGAGCCAGATCCACCAGATCGCAAGCCGCCCCAGCATGGCCGACGGCCAGCGCGATCCCGACGCACCCACTGCCACAACCCAGGTCGGCGCACCGGACCGAGCCTCCGCCCGCCGCGCGCAGGCCCAGCTCCACCAGGAGCTCCGTCTCCGGCCGTGGGATGAGAACCCCTTCACCCACCTCGAACGGGAGCCCGAAGAACTCCCTCTGGCCCGTGATGTAGGCGAGCGGCCGACCCTCGGCCCGGCTGCGCAGGAGCGGCCTGATCCGGCTCAGCTCGGACTCTTGCAGAGGTCGCTCGAACTGGAGGTAGAGGTCCAGCCGGGTGAGCCCCAGGCAGTGCCCCAGCAGCAGTTCCGCCTCCAGACGAGGCTGGGGGATGCCAACTCCCGACAGGTAGCCGGTGCTGCGCCGCAGGATCTCCAGCAGCGAAGGGTGAGGGCCCTCCCCCTTCGGCCGGGAACTGGCGTGGTCCGCCTGGGGTCCGGTCACGAAGCCAGCCACCTCAACAATTCGTTACACGTCCGTTACAGGATCGGGTGGGTACTTGACGGTGGAACTCAGTTACGCTCCCCCTCCAGCCATGGGACAACACTCCTTCACGCCCAGACCATCATCGCCGCCGGGCCACTGCCCGCGGCGCTGGCGTCAGCATGGGCAGTCAATCACGGAGTTCGCCCTGGTGCTGCCGGTGGCGGTCCTAATCCTAGCCTTGGCGGCAACTGGGGGGGAGATGCTGATGACTGACATCAGCCTCACCCAGGCGGCCCGAGCCGGCGCCATCGCGGCGGCCCAGGACGCCGCGGCCACCCCCCCCGACCCGATCAGCACCCAGACAACCGACGCCCGAACCGCCGCCAACAACGAGCAGGGAGGGGCGGGATCCATCCAGTGTTCGGGAGGCGGCGTTCCCGGCTGTGTCAAGGTGGTTGACATGACAGCTCCCGGTCCCGGGCTGGAGAACGACGTGGTCAGCCTGGTCAAGGTCCAGGTCTGGGAGACCGTCACGCCCTACGTTCCCATCTTCGGAAGCATCACCATCCAAGCGGAGGCCACAGCACCCCAATGACCCGACCCCCACGCCGCAGCTCTGGCGCTTCCCATTCGGGCGGCAAGCGCCGCAACCAGCAGGGCCAGGTGATGGTGCTGTTCTCGATCAGCCTGCTGGTGCTGCTGCTGGCGGTGGCGGTTGCCGTCGACGGCGGGTTCGGACTCCTGCAATACCGTCAGGCCCAGAATGCCGCCGACTTCGCCGCCGAGGCCGGCGCCACGGCCCTGCAGAGCAACTGCGATGGGGCGCTCAGCCCGGCACCGGTGAACGGGACCCAGGTGGTGGCGGTGCTGGACGACGAGGTGAACATAAACTCCCCGGCGGCGGCGGTCCCGGCCGCCAACCCGACCAAGAACTGGACCGCCTACTACCTCTCCAACCAGCAGTATGCCAACGGCCAGTACAAGCCGCTGTACCAGCCCGGCACCTCGACCCCGGTCCCCGTGACCCCGAGCTCCGGCGTCGTGCCGGTGGGCGCCTGCGGAGTGCACATCTCGGTCCAGCCCCAGTGGCCGCCGTTCATCGCCCAGATCATGGGGGTGACCCAGCTCAAGACCGTGACCGGAGCGTCGGCCGTCAACACCGTGGTCCAGGGGGGGCCACTGACCAGCATCGTGTCGCTGGGAGAGAACGGCGCCCACACCATCCTGATGGCCGGCGACGGCCAGTTCAACGTGACCGGCACCATCTTCGACAACGCCAACGGCTGCCTGGACACCCACTGTGACATGTGGGGCAGGCCCGACGTCATCGACGGCAAGCAGAGCGGCACCATGACCGACTACGGGAACATCGAGTCGTACGCCAACCCCCCCTGGGACAGCTGCTTCGGCACGGCCTCCAACACCGCCGGGCCGCCCCCGGGATCGGCCACCCCGCCAGCGCCATGGAACTCGGCGGTCTGCAGCAACAACAACACCACCATCCAGTATTACAACTGGAAGGGTGGGTACACTCAATACACTAGCGATCCCCTGGCCAGCGACGCCAGCCTGCCGCAGCCCACCTCCCTCGACGCCTACTGCCCCGGCCAGCCGGTGCAGGTCTACCACTCCGGATACACGCCCCCGTTGGTGGGTGGCGTCCCCACCTACTCCCCCGGGGTCTACAACCACACGGTGACGGTCACCGGCAACGCCAACTTCCTCAACTGCAGCCAGGTGCTGGGACAGACCGGAGGGACAACCAGCTACACCGGGCTGTACGACTTCAAACAGGGGGTGGTGCTCCGGCCCGCGGCCGGCGACACCGTCACCGGGAACCAGGTCATCTTCTTCACCCAGCAGCCGCCGACGACGATCAACGACATCAAGAACCAGGGCGACGGGGAGCCGGTGATCGGCGGCTTCAACGGGACCTGCCCCCCATCTCCAAACAACAACAGCAACGACAACTGCAACGCCGTCAACTCGCCGGCCGAGGAGGCAATCGGCTGGAATCCCAATCCCGTCGGCCCCCAGGGCCTGAACGATTCGGTGGAGATGGGCGGCGGCGGGACGATCGACCTCACCGCCCCGAACTCGGGCACCTGGCTCGGCTTCCTGCTCTGGCAGAAGCGCAACGTCACGGCCAACTTCGGCTTCGACGCCATGCTGGGGGACAGCGCCAACATCACCCTGGGCGGCATCATCTACAACAACAGCAACATGACGGGGCAGATTCTGGGCAACGAGACCTACTGGGGAGAGGGGGGCAGCCAGAACGGCATCCCCTTCGTGCCAGGCGGCATGCTGGTGGCGGGATTCGGCATCGACTCCCAGACCGGAATGACCTGCGAGGGGAGCCAGCCTGGAGCGGGCAGCTCTACTTCGAATCCCACCGGCTGCCATGTCACCATCAACGGACTGGCCACGGTCGACATGTTCCAGACCCAGGGCGACACCATCCTCAAGATCAGCGGCAGCACCTTCCACATCCCGGGCATTCAGGGCTCGGCGATTCTCACCCAGTAGCCAGATGCGAGACAGGCAGAAGGCTCAGAGTGCGGTGGAGTTTGCGCTGGTGGCGCCGATCTTCTTCGCAGTCCTTTTCGGGATCATCGCGTCCGGAATCCTCCTGTTCCAGGCCAGTGCCGTCTCCGACGCGGCCCAGGCGGGAGCCCGCCAGGCCATCGTCGAGTTCTACCAGAATCCTCTCCAAGGCG
The DNA here is from genome assembly GCA_021817025.1 of bacterium. The sequence continues at coordinate 997 of JAKAWF010000005.1, read as the reverse complement.
GCTGCGAGCCCGGGGTCCCCTCCGCGTCTGGAGGCGGATCGCCGACCTACATGCCGGCGGCGGTGCAGCGCGCCGCCAACATCCTGCCGGTCGACACCAATGTACTGTGCCAGCAGGGGAGCAGCTCCAGCGCGAACAGCTTCTGCTCTAGCGGGCAGGCTGGGACCCTGGTGCAGGCCCCCATTGTCGGCAGTGGCGACGCCATGATCAAGTTGTGTGCTATCGGCGGCTTCACCACCCCATCGGCATTCAAGGTGCAGGTCACCTTCGTCGCCCATCCCCTGGAGCCGCTTCTGGGCGCGCAGGTCAACCTGACATCGACCAGCATCCTGGCGACCCAACCCTGAGGGCTGCAGGGGCCGGGCGGACGCGGTGGGGACTGGCCTTGGCCGGGCACATCCGGGTACAGCCAGCCCCCCGCACAGATCCCAGCGTGAAGGAACTGCCGCACTGGGCTCCTGGCTCAGGCCTGGGGTCCAACGGGCTGGCACTGGGAGGTGGCGGGCTCGGCGTCACCTCAGTCCCCGCACCTGCTCGGCTCGCCCGATGGGACGCATGGGCACACCTATTCCGAGTAGAAGGTCGCGGCGATCGGGGGCAGGTCATGCGTGAGGCCATGGCCCTCCACACGCGGTCCCCAAGTCGCCACCTTGAGGAGCAAGTCCCCGACCACCAGCGCCCACCGTTCGACCCAGGTTAGAAAGTTGGGAGCTCGTGGCGCTTCTTGAGCGGAACACGCTGCCATGCCACGCGCTTGGCTTCCATGGCTGGCCGGGCATCAGGCGCCACCACGTCGCCCATCACAACTGGGCGAGTGGCAACACCAGCCTTGGCAAGCCAGGCAGCTAGCTGCGCCGCCCGTTCAACATCGTGGGCATCCACAGTGGCCGAGATCTCCACGACGCAATAGACCGGGGCGGCCGCGGCCCCGCGGTCCCAGACGAAGATGCCATTGGCGTCGCCAAGAGCGGCGCGCTCCTCGCGCGGCAACGCCCCA
>JAKAWF010000209.1 GCA_021817025.1 bacterium | reverse complement strand
CCCGGGAACCATGCCACCGCCACCGCGTGCACATTGGCCTTGGTGATGGTCCAAGGGTCGTCATCGCCATCCAAGTAGCCCTTGGTGTGAAAGCCGTCGACCCCGTTGCCGCTCACGATCTGGTGCATGAAGGTCACTTTCTGCCCGGGAGGCGTGAAGGCGTCGATCTCACCCACCCGGGGCTCTCCGCTCAGCGGCCTGGTGAGCACCAGGGTGCCGACCGGCAGCCGGGGGCTCATCGAGGCGGTGGTCATGATGTCCCAGCGTCCTCCGGTCAGCCACCATGACCCGAAGCCCAGCAGGATCATCCCCAGGAGGACGACCGGTCCCCACCTGATCACGCGACCTGCCGCTCTCACAGTACCAGACTCTCGAGAGGATAGCTGACCATCCCGACCCAGCCGGGACTGGCCAGGGACGCGGCCAACGGCAGGGTTGGATGCAGCCCCCCATAGCCACTGGGGATGGTCCCCTCCTGCACCAACCGGAAGGTCAACTGGGCACTGGCCCCGCCCGCTATGGATTGCAGACTCAGGGCACTTCCCACCATTGACTCGAGGGTTTGATCCCCGCTACCAGTCAAGGCCGGACAGGCTCCGGCCAGGGCCGGGACAAGACAAGTGGTGGTGGTTCCATTCGTCTCCTGGATGCTCAGGCCCACCGACCCACAGACCCCCGCATTGCTCTGCCCGAGAGTCCAAAAGGACGTGGGGGCGAGCGCCAGGACGGCCGACGCCTCAGCGGTCTGGGAGGTGGCAACCCACAGACTGCTGACCTGACTGGCGGTGAGCTGGGTACCGTAGACTGCGGCATCGGCGAGACTGCCGGAGAAGTAGTTGCTGTTGGGAGGATTCGGCCACCCGTCAGTCTCGTTACCCCAACCCAGGTGCCACCAGCCATCGTAGCTCTGGGGAGTGGTGTCGGTGACATTGGCAGCCACCAGGGACCCATCCACGTACAGCTGCTCCCCAGCCGGCCCGACCTCGGCCACCGCCAGGTGCCAGGCCCCGTTGGCATAGGCACCGGGACTGATCACCTCCTGGGTCGAACCGGGGTAATCTCCATACACCACCTGGCCACCAGCATCAAGCCAAATGGCTCGGTCCCATTGATTGGGGGCGGCATTGGTTTGCAAGTTGGTCATCCCCATGACCACCCCTCCACTTGTGGTCTTGAACCAGACCGATTCACTCAACACCTGGGGATTGCTGGCATTGGTCGTCTCCACATAGCCCGCGCCATTGAAGCTGGCCGCCAGCCCCCCGGCATACGGACCCGCGCTCCCCTGCGTCACCCCGCCTTGGCCGGTCCCGGTGTTCCCATTGCCTGAGGCATCAGGGAAGGTCGATGTCCCTCCGGGAATGGCGTATGGATAGACGTACCCGGTGTTCTGCAAAGGCCAGAAGGCCAGTGGGGCTGGGGTTCCGGACTCGACGGCGCTGGCGAAAGTGGGCTGGCTCGTCCCGGCCGCATAGAGCGCGCCCACCTGGGCCGCGGTCAGCTGTCCGGCAAAGACGGCGGCATCCGCAATCGCGCCCCCGAAGTAGGCACTGGTCGGGGCGTTGGCCCAGGATTGCTCGGATCCCCACCCAATGTGAAACCAGCCAGTGTAATTCTGAGCGCTGGTGGCGCCGGTGTTGACCGGCGCTGCCAAGGCCCCATCCACGTAGAGTTCCTCTCCGGCCGGTCCCACGCTGGCGACCACGAAATACCACTGCCCGGTGTTGTACACCGCCGTGCTGACCACCTCCTGGATACTGCCTGGATAGACCCCATAGACCAGGTTCCCGGCGCCGTCGACCCACACTTGACGGTCCCATCCAGTCTGGCCACTGTTGCTCTGGGAACTGGTATCGGCCAGGATGGTGCCCTCTCCAGTGGTCTTGAACCAAGCCAGCTCCGTAATCGGAGAGGGCCCATTGTGGGAAGTGGCCGTCTGCAACCAGCCGGTGCTGCCGTCGAAGGACAAGCTCCGACTGCCGGCGAAGGGACCGGCCGCGCCGGCGACCCCCTGGTAGATCAAGCCGGAATCGCCATTCCCACTGGCATCGGAAGCACCCAGGGCGCCACAGGTTGCGCCGGTGAGCATGCCGGTCCCACTGCTGCTGCCCAAGTCGCTGACCGTCGCCGTGCCGGTCAGGGGCGCGGTTGGAGCCGGGATCGCCCCCGCTGGCAGCAGGGGGGTTGGGCAGGGCTCCGAGTCGCTGGAAACAGCGTCCCCGCTGGAGACGCAGGTGGCGCTGTCCGCAGCAACCTGCGTCACCAGCGCACCGCTGCCCGCCTGGGGCGTGTTGATCACCGCCCCATTGAAGCCGCCGGTGGCGCCGGTCGCCGCCGACGCCACCAACGCCGTCCCCAGCACCCCGGCCGCCCACAGCAGGTGGCCGGGGTGCATCGACCTCATCAGACGCATCGGACTACTGACTCAGTTCCCACGTCAGGGGCAGAGATGCCGCCAACGCCTGATCGGGGTTGGTGGCGCTGGAGTCGAGCCCGACCGTGAACTGAAGCGTATCGGTGGCACCCGCCGCCAGCGCTCCGAGGGCAATCGGGGTCTGACTGCTGCCGGCCGCCAGCAAGGCCAGGGTGGCCGAGCTGGAGAGGCTTGGGCAGGCGCCCGAACCAGCGGGGAAGACGCAAGTGCCAGCCGTGGTGTTCGCAATCGTCACGTCCACCTTGCCACAGAAGCCCTGGGTGATGTCGGTGCCAGTGGAGGTGGTTGGGTAGGCGTAGTTGGGGGTCTCGGATGTGACCGGAATCGAGGTCGCCCCCGACCCGGCCGGCCCGGCGGCGGTAAACACCTGATTGTAGGATCCGCTCACCAGCGTGAGCGCATCCCCTGACGCCACCGGGAATCCCAACCCAGTGACTGGTAGAGCCGTGATCGCGGCCCCCGTCCCCAATGGTGAGGAGAGCGAGAATGCCTGCCCCGTGTCCGTTCCGTAATAGGGACTGGCGGCCGGGTTGGCGGCAACTGTGCACGCCCCTCCAAGCAGGGTGAATGAACTTGCATTCACACTCCCCACATTGGCAAACGGCTCCGTCACTGAAGATGGAGTTCCGCCGGGGACGGCATTGGTCATCCCGGCGAAGAGATTGATGGCGCATGTATTCGAGTTGGCGGAGATCGCATCAGTCGCCGTCGAGAAGCAAGTCGTGGTTGAGGTTCCCTCGTGAAGGACGATCGTGCCCGAAGTCGCCCGGTTGGCGTTGCTGGCCACGGTCGCGGTGAAGGCCCCCAGCGACACCGCCGCGGTGAGGGCCATCAGCGCCGATCCCCCCAGCCCCGCCAGCGCAATCGTTCCGTAGCGCCAAGCCGTTCTCTGTCTATTCATGTGCCCGCCTCACAGTCCTCTCGGGCCGCATTTGAAGAAGGGCGGCCGTATTCCTTCGTATCCGTGAACGTGGCGACGGTCGGTGAGGGTCGGGCGGCCTCTGCCCCGGAATCGGGGCCTGGATTGCCCGCACCAGCGGCCCGCCCACCAGGGCGGCATCCGCGCAGTTCCCGGGGAACTTCCAAGCCCATGTTGCCGACCACCCGCTCGACCGGGCCGCTCCCCCACCGTGGCGACGGGGGCTCCCAGTCCGCAGTGCCGATCCCAGCAGCCAGGACGTCTGACCCATGTCGACGGGGAGTGCGGGGACGCGACGACTCCGGCCAGCCACTGGTGCATTGGCGGCAGCGGTCCGAGGTCTCGGCAACGGTCACCGGCGTTGCCCAACCCAACCGCCAACCTCGAACCATCCGAGGCTGAGGGGGCACCCCAGGTGACCGGCGGTATCGAGTGTCTGTGCTCCAAGCGCGGATTGCATGCGGCGAGTCTCGGCCCCCGATCGCAATGGATCGTGACAAATCGGCACCATGACAGTCACGTCGCAACCACGTCCTGGCACGCAATGGGTGCGCGCGAAGGGGCGGTCCCGGGATCTGGCGGCAGCCGCGCCAGACGCATTCGTCGGCCGCCCGCCGCTGTTCCCGGACTGGGCAGCGAGAAGGCGCTCGCCCTCAGCGTGGACCACGGCGGCGAGCGGCGCGATCCCTACTTGATTGCTCGGCCGGACTTGCGTTAGCCGCGGGAACGTTGCGAGGGATGACGGGACGAGAGGGGATGGAGCCGCGATGGCGTTGGGGAGGTCGCAGTCGGGGATGGTGACGACCGCGGTGAGGGGCCGCGGCCGCGAGCACAGCGAAGTGGGCCCCAACCTTGGCCGTGCCCACCTGAGCGTCTTCCATGGGCGCGTCGCCCGAGCCCGGGCGAACTGGCGGCAACATCGCCGTCGCACCTGCCGTTCCAGACTCCGCAGCGCCGCCGCGGCACCCGCCTACCGGAGTGGACGCAGGGGGTATCCGAGGCGCCGCAGCTCCCCGAGGAAGGCTCGTTCCCTGTCCAGGGGCACCGCCAGGTAGCGATCCCCTCGACGCTGACAGAGCCCGGCCATGCGGCTGTCCCGACTGATCAGGGTCAGCAGGGCCGCATCCTCGACCTCCACCAGGCGCACCCGGCCCAGGTCGCGCAGCCGCCCCGCCGCCGAGACCGCATCATCGATCAGCGCGGCCACGGGATTGGGAAGCTTGCCCCCGGAACGCGCCTCCAGGAATGTCACCAACTCGGCGGGATCGCGGCCCTCCTCGAGGGCGGCCATCAACCTCGCGCGGGTGAGACGCCAGACCATGTCGCCCTTGGGCTCGGTGTAGGCCCTGAGCAGCATGAGACCGGTGGGGTCCAGTGGCTCCGGGACCACCACCTCGAAGTTGGCCTGCACCCGCAGCGACTGCGTCGGGGCACTGGGCGGCGCGGCCTGGTAATCCGGGGCCAGCCCCAGCACATAGGCCCCGAGCCCGTTGACCCTGAAGTGGAGCAGACCGTCGTAGCGGCTCAGGGTGTCGAGATCATCGGCACCCCAGTTGTCGCAAAAATCGTCGCGGGCGTCCTCCGGCTCGACATAGGCGACATCCACGAGACCCAGGGTGGCCGCATATTCGAAGATCAGGCAGAGCACGTAGCGGCCTTGGAGGATGGACCAGGAATGGTGGCCGTCGTAGCCCAGGCTGCCGTACTGGCGGTCGCTGATGTAGAGCTTCCAGGGATCCCTGGCCACCTCCAGGTCCGCCTCCTCGGCCTCCAGGTACCGGAAGAAGTCGTCCACCGCGATCCACTGGTCAGCGGGACAGTTGGCCAGCCCCTCGGCCACGGCCAGACGGCGCGGGCCGACCTTGGTGAGGGCGCCCCGCCCGGACTGTCCCTTGATCTCATCGATCCGGTTGAACTCATCGAGCAGACCGTGGCCAATCCAGCGCTGCCACAGATTCCGGATCGTCAGGGGAGCGGTCCCGGTGAGGGCCGCGCGGCCCCTGGAGGTCAGCCGGAGCTTGGTCCCGACCAGCTCGGCCAGGCCCCCAGCCTGCAGCAACAGCGGCCACGCGAAGGCGGCGATAGCCCCCCGGCCACCGGAGTAGATCTCGCCGGCGGACAGCACCCGGGCCACCTCCAGCATGGTGGCCTGGGTGGGCCGCCTGGTGCGGTCGCTGCAGCGCAACGCTCCCGCCTCGCACAGACGAAGCACGGAGCCCAGGTCCGCCAGACCGGCGAGCTCCATCATCCGCACCGTCAGACCGGACCGCTGCTCCAGTTCCTCCAGTCCGCCCAAACGGGCGCCGGCGGGGGCCTGGGTCAGCTCGGAGAGAAGCGAGCACAGCTCAGCCGGGATCTGGCTCGGACCCAGGAAGAGGAGCGCGAGACGAGAACCTGCGGCCCCGGACGGTGTGTCCCCGTACTTGGCCCGGAACGCGCCGGCGTTGAACCGGCCATCCGCGGAGTGGGCCGCCTCGGCCACGGCGGCCGACTCCAGCTCGGAAAGCCGCCCCAGCTCGGAGGTGAGATTGGCCGGGTCGGCCAGGTATCCGACCAGGGCCTCCACCAGTTCGTGCTTGTGACCGGGTCCGCGATAGGCGATGAGGTCCGTCAGGACCCTGAGCCCCGCCACCGTGCGCAGGTTGAGCGCCTCCCGAACAGTCAGCGGCGGAACGGTAACACGTGCCACGAACCGCAATTCTACCGGGGAGGTTGCTCAGGAAAGTGCGGCTGGAACGAAGCCTGACCACCTGCTGGAGGGCCCCATGCGCTCCAGTCAGTGGCCCCGGCCAGCCTCAGCTGGGTGCCTGCCCCTCGTGGGCGGGCTCGAGTCCCACCAGGGAGAAGATTTCGCGAGCGCTCAGGCTGCGGCCGAGATCGATGCCGACCCCCTCCACCACCTGCTCGAAGAGCAACTCCTTGCGCATCA
>JAKAWF010000208.1 GCA_021817025.1 bacterium | reverse complement strand
GCGGGGGACCTCGACCGCCAGGTAGCGGTCTTACAGGCGGCTGCCGAAGAGGAAGGGCTGCATGTGGTACGCATCGAACGGGAGGTGGCCTCCGGGGTAAGCCGCCACCGCCCCCGCCTGCGTCGGCTGCTCACCCACGGGCTGATCGACGTCATCGTTGTGGAGACGGCGGACCGCCTAGCCAGCGTGAACGCCGAACTCCTCGAAGCTTGCCTCAAGAGCGCGGGTCGGCGGCTGCTGGTAGTCAACCCGGCCGCCTGTGCCGATGGCGATGTCGTGGCCGCCGAGTTGGAGGACACGGTCAGGCTGTTCTTCCTCCAATTGGTGTCACCTATCCAGGCGACGGCCGCTGCGAGACGCGCTCGGGCCGCAGCGTTCGGGCAAGGGTGGCAGCCCCGGAGTTGGGTGAAGCCATGAAGCGCGGTGAGGCGGGGCAGGCGACGGTGGAGTTTGGCTTGGTCGCGGTCCTTGCGCTCGCACTGGTTCTGTCGTTCATTCAGGCTGGCTTCTCTGCCGTTCAGACGATGAACGCGGTCAACGTCACGGACACGGCGGCGAGGATCGCGTCGAGCGCAGCAGGATCGAACACGAGCGAGGCGGCCGCCCTCGATAACGTCGTGACGGTAATCCCTCGACTCAAGAGCGCCCTCTTCGCCGGCACGCAGGTTGTCTTCGAGCCCAACAGCTGGTGCCCTGATCTGCCGAAGGCCGGGTATGGGACGGTCTATCTCTGCGACCAGCAGCCCACGTCGGGCCCCTGCTCGGGGATGACGTCCGTCCAGGTGTGGGGCTACCCGGCCATGCTGGTCCCGGTCATCGCCTTCATGTCGCCGCTTGACCCTCCGATCCATGTACAGGCGTGTGTCTACAACTCGGTGTTCAAGCGATGAGGCCAGTAGTCGACCGGCGGCCCGCACAGAGCGGCCAGGCGGTGGTCGAGTTTGCCCTGACCATGTTTCTGTTCATTGCTTGCGTCTTCCTGTTCCTGGGGACGATGCTCGCGATGGAGACGGCGACAGAGGTCAATGCGGCGACCACGCTGGCCGCCAGCGCCGCGATCCAGTACCCCATAGGCGAACATGCGCAGTCCCTGCTTGCCGCCACTAAGACCTTTGACGCGAGCCTTGCGGTCTATGGCATCCGCGGGGAGAGCCTCTCGTGCAGCGGCGGGAACCTCTCTGGGGCCCCCTCGACCTCACCCGTCCGTTGCACGGGCACAGCGAAGCTCGCCCTAGACTCGACCCCCCTTGGCATCTTGTGGCGTGGGCCCTTGGGCCTTCTGACGTTCACCGCGACCGGGCAGGCCGACTACTCCGCATATCGGAGCTGTGCGCCTGCTTCTACGGATCAATGCCCATGAGGTTGTGTCTAGGTTCGCCCTTCCGGCTGGCGCAGTCCCATCATCGGGATGAGGGGCAAGCCGGCCAGGTCCTGGTTCTGTACGCCCTGATACTCGGCCTGATCGGGGTCGCGATCATCGGGATGGTAGCGGATGCGGCCGTGCTCGAGTTCCGGAACAGCGCAGCCGACTCAGCTGCCTATTTGGGAGTTCAGGCGGGTGCCGGCACGATCGACCAGGCGGCCTTCATCGAGACGGGGGGTCTGACCCTGGCTGGGGCCTCTGGCGACTCATGTACTGAGTACAGCGACGGGGCCCAGTCGGGCGTGTGCACATACGGTGGTGGCTCTAGCGCGGCTGGGGTGTGCGCCTCTGTGGCGGTGAAGAACGACCCCGGGGTCAACGTCACGGCGACATGCACGCAGCACGGCATCATCGTCACAGCGATCGTGAAGCAACGCGTACCCCTACCGGTCGCCGTGTTTGGGGCTACCGGCAGCGTACAATCGACACGGACGGCAGGTGCGACCGCTGGGAAGAACAAGTACGTCCCCCTCCCTCAGTGACAAGTAGGAGCGCATAGATGAGACGCATCAAGCGACCACGGCTCATGGTGGGCCTGACCATTGGGTTCGTCCTCCTTCTCGGGGTGATCTTCTCCGACAAGGTCCTCACAGCCAATGCCCATATCGAGGGGTGGGTGGTCACCACTCCGGTCGCTACAGGCACCACTCTGACCAGCGCGGACGTAAAGTCTATCGCGGTGCCCGTTGGGGGCGACCACTTTAACGTCTTCACCCAGGACCCGGTGGGTCGCAGAGTGTCGGTCCCGCTCCAACCAGGGGACCTGCTGACCGCCAGCTTGCTCGGAGCGTCAACGACATCGATCGTGCCGCTCAATGTCCACATGGCTCCAAGTCTGTCGCCCGGATCGACCGTTGACATCTATGCCGTGGTCAGCGGGCAGACCGTGCTCTTGGCGCGACACATGATCGTCGAGAGCACTAACCCGCTGGCGATCCTTGTCCCTGATCAGCAAGAGCCTCAATGGGTGTCGGTAGCGGGCAGCCCCACCACCCTGATTCTGGCTCAGAGCACAGGCATCGGAGTCCCCACCACAAATCTCTCGGCCCTTCAATCGATCCAGAAGCTCTCCAGCGAGTCGGCGGCTCCCGGCCCCGGCGAGAACCTGACGTCCGTGCCGTCGGCGAAGGCCAGCCCGTCGCCCACGACCTCTCCTAGCCCGTCGCAGGGAGGGTGAGATGCCACAGGTGATAGGGTTCCTCGCTACGCGTCAGGGCGTCGGCGCCACGGTGAGGCTGGCGTCCCTGGGCTGGGAGCTAGCTAAGTCCCGCCAAGTCATGATCGTGGACCTCGACGCGGCCGGAGGGACGGTCGCTGAGTTCCTAAGGCTTGAGCCTTCCAATCGCACCATCGGCAACCTCTACACGTCCACTGAGATTCGGGCTACTGCGCTGGAGGAGCAAGCCATCAGGGTTTCCGGGCGTGAGCGCCTTCGTGTGGTGCCGTCAGTGCGGGCTGCGTGTGGCTTGCCCCCGCACCTGCTCTTGCCGAGGATGGCCCAAGGCCTCCACGAACTTCCCGACGATATCGTCCTGGTGGACTTGGGAGTGCCTCTGGCCTATCCGGGCCTTGCCAATATCCCAGGGGCCGGCCAGGTTCTCAGCGCGACCCTCAGGAACTTGGTCGTGTTTCTCTGGGACGATCACGTGACCCTGCCCCTGCAACTCCAGATGCTTCGCCTGGCGCGGCTCTCTGCAGGCCAAGTGGTCATCAACTCCCAGCACCGCAAGCTGGCGGCTGAGGCGCGGCGCTTTCTCGAACGGGACGCGACCGATCTGGTGGTGAAGTTGGAATGGCCTTGGGGTCGCGATCCGTGGTCGCAGCCACTCGGTGCCGCCGCCCAAGCCAAGGTGCTTGGGCTGGCTTGAGGAGTAGACACCAATGGTTCTGAACATGGAGCAAAGCCAGGTCCTGACTGAGGAAGTCGCGTCCCCGGGGCGTACGGTCGAGCGGCAGAGTTGGCCGCAGATTCCCGAGGACTGGCAGGACTTCATCGAGCACGTGGTTGAGAAGGAACTCAAGCCGGTCTTCCTGGACAACGAGCACGTTAGGGACCTAATCCAAGAGCTCAGGCTGCGGGCTCCGGCCGACAAGCAACGACCGGAGCGCACGGGGTTCGCGCGCCAGGCGCTGGAGCGCGTGCTGCGAAACCCCCCGGAGGCCTTCCACTTGGTCGCGTCCGACATCATGAGTGATCCGATCAAGGGACGCCAGGCGCTCCACTGGGTAGCAGTCCGAGCGTCGCGCTTCTGGCCGGTCTCGCTTCTCATCTACTCGGACGGTATCGAGGACATCTTCTACTACGGTGGCGGTCGCTGGGGCATCCAGGCCAAGGGGCGGATGGTTGACTTCGATCCTCGCAGCGCTCCTGTCGGAGCCCGTGCTGAGGACGAGGACGACCTCCTTGAGATGTTCATGTCCGTGCTCTCTTGGCCGCAAACCACCGGGCATCGCGCCCTGGACTACACGAACCCCGTCGCCGAGGCGAATGTCGGCTCGCTGATGAGGCTGACTGTAGTGCGGGATCCCGTCCTAGCCACCGGTTACGCGCTGACGGTCGCTATGAGATTCCAGGGACGCAACAACATCTGGGACCTCGGGGATCTCGTCAGGCACGGGATGTTCCCAGAATCAGTGGCCCACTTTCTGACGGCTTGTGTCGAGAACCGGGTGAGCATCCTGCTCTCGGGCCCTATGGGCAGCGGCAAGACCTCTCTCCTTCGTGTGCTTTGCTCCTACATCCCCGCGTGGGAAGTGGTGACCGTGATCGAGGACGGCGCCGAGTTGAACCTCCAGGCTGTCAGGCCCAACGGGCAGCCGTGGGTGCGTCACCTGCAATCCCTCACCTCCGTGCCTCCCTCCGTCCGTGGGGACGATTCCGGGATCGAGTTCAAGAACCTGGTGCGCAGCGCCCTTCGACTTGGTGGCACCCGGCCGATTCTGGGTGAGTCCCGCGGTGCTGAGATGGCAGACGTATGTTCCGCCATGACCGCCGGCCAAGAGGGCGGCATGGTGACCATCCATGCCAAGGGAGCTGACCAGGCCATCGATCGCGCCAGGGGATACGTCCTCAAGCACCCTGACTTCCAGGGCCAAGTCGAACTGGCGGATGAGCTGGTCCACGAGGCGATAGAGCTAGTAGTGCAGCTTGGACGGACCCCGGATGGCGGCCGGGCCATCACCGGGATCGTGGCACCCATGGAGACGTCGGGCCACACGTTCCTCTACAAGTGGGACGGCAGCGCCCGGCGCCTGGCCCGTATCGGGAACTTCCGGGACATTCCGCCGCGGCTGCAAGCCAAGCTGGGGCGCGCTCTCCACCAGGAGTTGCCCGAGACATGAGCCAGATCCTCCTCTCGCCGGTCACGTTCTACGTGCTCACTGCTCTGGCCTTCGCGGCCCTTGGGGCGATTGCCGTGGTGGGGACTGACATGCCCCTCGGGGGGGAGGTCATCGCGGCCAAGCCTCGATACTCCCTGGTTGACAAGGAGCGGGACTACGCTACTTCGATCGGGATGCCATTTCGGACCTGGGCCGCTCTCCGGATCCTCCTGATCGTGATCGGCGGCTTCATCGGTTACGGCTCTCAGCTTCCAGTCATCGCGGCACTTGCGCTGGCCGCCAGCGTGGGGTTCCCAGTGTGGGTGGTCCGATACCGGGCCAGCAGGCGCATCGTGAAGCAGAATGAGGCTGCCAAGCAGCGTCTCCAGCAGATCGTGAGTCAGGTCAGCCAGGCTCGCATCCCTGTGGACCAGGCACTCAGGCAGATGGCGTCGGACGCCCCGCCTTCTCTGGCGGAGGTGCTGGCTCCCCTGCGTGGGACCAGCGATCTGCGCGACGCCCTGGTCGAGGTGGCGGAGATTGGCAGGACTCCTGAGCTGGAGCAGATCGTCATGCAGCTGCTGCTTGCTCGCAGTCGTGTCCCCAGGACCATGCTGGAGAGCATCGAAGAGGTCCTTATCCCTCGACTCGACGGCGACCTTGCGGTGGACCGGAACCTGGACAAGCTCTTGTCTGGTCAGCGCTGGAACACGATCATGATGGTGGGAATCACCGGGGCACTCTTCCTGATCTTCGACAGCACCGAGTCGTTCCACACCTTTTACGCATCGATCCTCGGCCAGGTCAGCCTGGTCGTCGCCATCCTCATTGTCACCGGCATGGTGGCGCTGCTCAACCGCCTCACCAGGCCCCCCACTCGGGTGCGATGGGTGGTCCGTCGCCTAGTAGAGATGGAGGCCTCACCCAATGCCTAGTTTCGCGACCACCCAGTCCTTCCCCTGGCTCCTGGTCGCAGTCTGCGCCGTGTGGGTCACTGGCCTCTGGATAGGTGGGGTCTTCATAGACCAACGGGTCGAACTGTTCCGGCAGGCAGCGTTCCGACGTGGGCTCCATGTGGGAACCGACCTTCGCCCACGGGTTGGTGGTCGCGGCCTCAATCGTCTCGACGTGCGCCAGATGCTCGATCTCCGGCGTGTGATGCTCCTGGCCGGGCGAATGGAGCCAGTCGGGACCTATGTCTCCCAGTCCTTCGTCGTGGGTGTTGGGGCGGCGGCGGTGCTGAGTGCTGCCGATGCCATTCTCGGGGTGCTGCTTGGGTCGATGCCAGTGTCCCTCATCTGGCCCGTGCTCGTCGGGTTTGGCTTCGTAGTGGTGCGGATCATCGACTTGTACGCTCGCAGCACTCGGAGGCAGGTCGCCCTGGATCGTGCTATCGCCGACATCCCCTCGCTGTTGGCCATCCTGGTGAGCGCACGCTCGATGCCCTTCCCGGACGCCGTGTCGATGATCGCCAAGGTGCAGTCGGACCCCATATTGGCCGAGGTCCTGCGCCCGACTTATTGGCGCCGACTGATCGCGGCGACACCGGAGACG
>JAKAWF010000207.1 GCA_021817025.1 bacterium | reverse complement strand
CTGCGGCGGATCGCGGCCCACACCGGGCTCAGCGTGGACACGGTCCACCGCGCTCTGGACCGGCCATCTGCACCCGTCAAGGTGCTGCCTCCAAGGCAGCCAGCCGCGCTGCCGGTGATCCCGCCGCCGGAGCCAAGGCAGGAGGAGCGAGAGCTGGCGCGGACAGGGGCGCTCGAGGAGGCACCGCCTGTCTTCACCCAGGGCCGGGAACTGCCCCTGCTGGGACTGCTGCTGGCGCTGCCCGCGCTGGCCAGAACCTCGGCAAGCATCCGTAGGAAGTGCAGGCGGTGGCGCCGAAGGTGTTGCCGCGCTTGAACTCCCATAGAAGGCGACCTTGCCGCCGCGGCCGGCCTCGACGTGGCGGTCGACGAGGTTGGGGCAGACCCGGAGGTGCAGTGGGCAGAGGTGGGGGTTCGAGGGCAGCCCGGGCGCACTTCTTCCGCTCGGGGGCAGCACGGCGAGTGACGCCCGGGGGCTTACGGCCGACGAGTCGCTCGGCCGGCCGCCGTTGCGGGCCCGGCCTGGGGGACCGGGGCCGGTCAGTCCCGCATCAGACCGGCGCAGACTCCGAATTCGAACAGATCTGAACACATCGCCAGCTGGGAGTTGAAGGCCAACCAATCCCCGCGGTCCAATGACTCAGAGCAGATCTCCTCGGCCACCTCCAGGGCGCGCGAAACGACACAACCCAGAGCCCAGGACGGCAGCATCTCAGCCTCGACCCGCAGGCTCTTCAACGCCTCTGAGTTCTTGCGATCGGCAGCGGCGACCTGCAGCCGCGCCAGCCGCAGTGACAGCTCACCGGCGAGGTACTGCCGGGTCACCGCATCCCAAGCCGTTCGGTCCACCCCGTTGGCCCTTGCCCATGTCTGCCCAAGACCTCGCCGTTGGCAGCCAGGAGTCCTCCCAGGATCCCGGGAGGACTCCTGGCGCAGCCTACTCGGCCTGTCCGAAGGCCTTGATCTCCTCCGCTTCCGCGGCGGTCAGCTCGCGCGGGACCTCACCCCGAGACACCTTCTGGCTCTGGACATGGTGGCGCACGTCCTCCACGATCTCCGGGTTGGCGAGCGTGGTTATGTCGCCGACATCGGTGAAGTTGGAGATCCCGGCGATCACCCGCCGCATGATCTTGCCGGAACGGGTCTTGGGCATGTCCGACACTATCCAGACATTCTTGGGCCGGGCCATCTTGCCGATCTCAGTCTCGATCGCCATGGACACCTTGGCCTCAATCTCCGGGCTCGCTTGGATTCCCGGCTTGAGCGCGATGTACATCTCGACCGCCCGCCCCCGCAAGTCGTCCAACACCGGGACTGCGGCGGCCTCCGCCACCTCGGGGACGGTGATGGCCGCCGATTCCAGCTCCTTGGTCCCCAGCCGGTGCCCGGCGACGTTGATGACGTCGTCGACCCGGCCCAGGATCCGGTAGTAGCCATCGGCCGCCTGAACCGCCCCGTCGCCGGAGAAGTAGGGCCAGTCGCGCCAGTCGGTGCTGGCCTTGTCGTGGCAGTACTTCTGGTAGTAGGTCGCGACAAATCTCTCCGGCTGGCCCCATATGGTCTGGAAGATGCCGGGCCAGGGGTTGCGGATGCACATGTTCCCGGCCTTGCCACTGCCGGCCTCGACTGCCTCACCGTTCTCGTCATAGATCACGGGATAGATCCCGAGCACCGCCGGTCCGCAGCTGCCCGGTTTCATCGGCTGCAAAGCCGGCAGGGTGCTGCCCAGGAAGCCCCCGTTCTCCGTCTGCCACCAGGTGTCCACGATGGCCGCCTCGCCCTTGCCCACCACCTCGTAGTACCAACGCCACACGTCGGGCTCGATCGGCTCACCCACTGTGGTCATGTGCTTGAAGTGGTAGTTGTACTTCTTGGGCTCGTCCGGCCCCACCTTCCGGAGCATCCTGATGGTCGTCGGCGCGGTGTGGAAGATGTTCACCCCCAGCCGCTCGGCGATTCGCCACGGCCGCCCGGGGTCCGGATACGTCGGCACCCCCTCGTAGATGACCGAGGTCGTCCCCAGTGACAGGGGCCCGTAGACGATGTAGGAATGGCCGGTGATCCAGCCGATGTCGGCGAAGCACCAGTAGGTGTCCGAGGGATGGATGTCCTGGTAGTACTTGGAGGTGCCCGTGACATAGGCGAGATAGCCGCCCGTGCTGTGCTGGGCGCCCTTGGGTTTGCCGGTGGTGCCGCTGGTGTACATCAGGAAGAGGGGCGCCTCGGCGGGCATGGACACCGGTTCGACCAGCTTGCCCCGGTAGTCGGGAAGGAGCTCGTCCATGAAGAAGTCCCGCCCCTCCTTCATCGGGGTCTGGGAGGCGTACTGGCCCTGGTGCCGGCGCCAGACCAGCACCTTGTCCACCGTCGCTCCATCGTGGCTCGCCCGCTCCAACGCCTGGTCCGCCTTGACCTTGTGGTCGAGCATCTCGCCATTGCGGTAGTAGCCATCCATCGTGATCAGGATGTGGCTCCCGGAGTCCGCGATCCGCTCCCCGCAGGCGGCCCCGCTGAACCCTCCGAAGACCTGGTTGTGGATCACGCCCAAGCGGGCGCATGCAAGCATGGTGATGGCGAGCTCCGGGACCATGGGCAGATGCAGCGTCACCCGGTCGCCAGTCTTCACCCCGGCGAAATCGCGGAGCAGCGCCGCGACCTCATTGACCCTGGTGTAGAGCTCCTGATAGGTGATCGCCTTGGTCTCCTCGCTCTCAGGCTCGGGCACCCAGATGATGGCCGCCTTGTTGCGGCTGCTGGCGAGATGGCGGTCGACGCAGTTGTATGAGGCGTTCAGCCGCCCGCCCACGAACCACTTCCAGAAGGGTGGATTGCTGGTGTCGAGGGTGGTGTGCCAGTAGGCGTCCCAACTCAGCAGGTCCGCGTACTCCTTGAAGCACTCCGGGAAGTGCTCCTCCTTGAAGCGCTCCACGATGGCCGGATCGGCCGCATTGGCCTGTCCCACGAACGAAGCCGGAGGGTGGTAGTAGCCCTCCTCCCGCCAATGCACCGCGATCTGGGCTTCCGAGACCTCGACTGCCTCTTCTTCGGCTGCCATCTAATCCCTCCTGGGGCCTACGCCCCCTCTTGACGAAGATTGTACTGTGGACCGCCAGTTCTCCACCGACCGCCGGAACTCGACCACCAGCCCGCCAGTCACCTCAAGTGCCCCTCCCGGTGCCCTGTCGCGGGGAGCTGACATCCACCCCCAGCCAGGGTCCGGACCTGCACCCGAGCCGAATGCCTGATATCCGCCGGAAGGGCAGGGCTCGGGTGGTCCGATCCGGGTCGCCGGCAAGCTGCCAGCCCGGGTCGCCCCCAGTTCGGCTCACCAGCGCACAGCAGGCAGGGATCCCGGGCCAATCCCGCGAGCCTGAGTGGGGGGCCCGGCGCTGGCGCCGGACCCCTCCCGAGGCGCTCAATGTCAGGCGACCGGCAGAATCGTGCGCTTGAAGTTGGCATTCGTGACGATCGCGAACGAGGTGTAGATAGCGGCTAGCGCGGTCAGGATCCCGACATAACCACCGAGCTTGGTCCAGGTGGCACCGCCGCTACCGGCCCAGGCACCAAAGGCGAGCAGCCAGAAGGTCAAGAACAGCAGGAAGAAGACCACCCACAGGGCCCGCGGCCCAGCCAGCGAGGCGACGAACATGTAGAGCGTGAACAAGCCCCACATGAACAGGTACAGGCCCACGAACGGGCTGACAGTCGCCGGCGTGGCCTTGGCCAGAAAGACGTCGACCAGCAGGTAGTAGCTGAACCAGAAGCATCCGTAGGAAGTGAAGGCGGTGGCGCCGAAGGTGTTGCCGCGCTTGAACTCCCACATGCCGGCCAGCACCTGGGCCAAGCCACCGTAGGCGGCCGCCATCGGCAAGACCGCCATGGTCGCGCCGGAAGCGATGATCCCGGCGTTGATGAACGACAGCAGCATGGTGGTCATGCCGAAGCCGATCAGCCCTAGAGGAGCGGGGTCAGCGATCGAGGATGCGGGCGCGGGCGGAGCCGCAGCCGCGGGAGTGTTAACAGCCATAACTTGACTTTCAAGCCTCCTTGAAAAACTGATGGATGACTTCGATCAGGGCAACTCCGAGTGCGATTACTCCTTTCCCTCCTCTACAACTGCCCGCGACCGCAGCTCCTCCACCACCCCCGGATCGGCCAGGGTGGTGGTGTCGCCAAGGGTCCGGTGCTCGGCCACATCTCGCAGCAGACGGCGCATGATCTTCCCGGAGCGGGTCTTGGGCAGCTCCGGGGTGAAGACGATGTTGGCGGGGGCAGCGATCTTGCCGATCTTGGTGGAGACGTGGTTGCGCAGCTCCGTCAGCAGCTCCACCGATGGCTGGTGGGTGCCCTTCAAGGTCACGTAGGCCACGATCGCCTGGCCGGTCTGAGCATCGTTGCGGCCGCAGACCGCGGCCTCGGCCACCGCCGGGTGGTCGACCAGCGCCGACTCCACCTCGATGGTGGAGATGCGGTGGGCGGAGATGTTCATGACGTCGTCGATCCGCCCCATCAGCCAGAAGTCGCCGTCCCCGTCCTTGCGGGCGCCGTCGCCCACGAAGTAGACATCCTTGTAGCGGGACCAGTAGGTCTGCTGGTAGCGCTCGGGGTCGTTGTAGATCCCCCGCAGCATCGCTGGCCAGGGCTTGCGGATCACCAGGTTGCCGCCCTGTCCCGGCGGCACCTCCTGGCCCTGTTCGTCGTACACCGCGGCGTCGACGGTCGGGAACGCCTTGGCGGCCGAGCCCGGCTTGAGGGTGGTCACGCCCGGCAGGGGGGTGATCAGGATCATCCCGGTCTCGGTCTGCCACCAGGTGTCCACCACCGGGACCCTGCCCATGCCGACATGCTCCCGGTACCACATCCAGGCCTCGGGGTTGATCGGCTCGCCGACTGTCCCCAGCAGCCGCAGGCTGCTCAGGTCGTGCTTCTGCGCGAACTGAGGGCCCCACTTCATGTGGGTGCGGATGGTGGTGGGGGCGGTGTAGAGGATGTCGACCTTGTAGCGCTCGATGATCTCCCACCAGCGCTCCTCGTTGGGATGGTTGGGCACCCCCTCGTAGATCACCCCGGTGGTGCCGTTGCAGAGCGGCCCGTAGACGATGTAGCTGTGACCGGTGACCCAGCCGATGTCGGCGGCGCACCAGTACACCGAGTCCGGCTTGACGTCGAAGATGTAGTGATGGGTGGTGGCCACTCCCACCAGGTGGCCGGCGGTGGTGTGCACGATCCCCTTGGGCTTGGCGGTGGTGCCACTGGTGTAGAGCAGGTAGAGCAGGTCCTCCGCGTCCATCGGCTCGCAGGGGCAGCTCGCCGCCTCATCGCTGAGGCCGGCCAGGAGCTCATCCGCATAGACGTCGCGGCCCTCCTTCATGTCCACCGCCCCGCCGGTGCGGCGCACCACCAGGCAGCTGCGGACCGTCGGCGAGAGCTCCATGGCGTCGTCGCAGTTGGCCTTCAGGGGCACCTTGTTGCCCTTGCGCCAGCCCTCGTCCTGGGTGATCAGGATCTCGGCTCCCATGTCGTTCAGGCGGCCCGACACCGCCTCCGCCGAGAAGCCCCCGAACACGATCGTGTGGGGCGCGCCCAGCCTGGTGCAGGCGAGCATCGCGACCGGCAGCTCGGGGCACATCCCCATGTAGATGCCGACCGCAGTGCCCTTCTTGACCTCGTGCGAGCGCAGGCCCCTGGCTTCAGCCATGGGGTCGAGCGAGTCCCGAAGTGTTACAACAAGAACCTCGGCACGGAGCGCGGCTCCACCCCCACGACTTCGGGGGTTGCCGGTGCCGAGGTTGCCAGAGAACCCACGAGTCAGCTGCTTTGCGGCGGTACCGGAAGCGGGGCTTCCGGACAGAGTGGGTCGGCTAAAGCCAGTGCAACCCCGGTCCACGGCGGGGGCGGTGAAAGCCGCCCACGAGACAACCGAGGCGAGACTGGAATCCCCCGGATTCATCCGTGGGGAGGATGTCAATTGCGCACCCGAATCTGCGACGACGAAGAGCGGTCCTGTGCTCTTCGTAATGGTCGGGCTGCCGGCATCCGGCAAGAGCACTCGGGCTCAACAGATCGAGGAAGAGCGACGGGCCCTGAGGCTTACTCCTGACGAGGGGGTGATCCCCCTGTTCAACGACAACGACGCCAACGGGAAGCGTAACGTCCTCGAGAACCGCTTCATCTGGCTGGCGCTTCGTGCCCTGCGCCACGGCATCGACGTCGTCTTGGACGTCGGTGTCTGGGGCAAGGATGAGCGAACTGCCCTCCGAGCCCTCGCCGCCGAGGTGGGAGCGTCGTGCAAGCTCGTCTATCTCGAGATTGACGAAGACCAACAG
>JAKAWF010000206.1 GCA_021817025.1 bacterium | reverse complement strand
GAGCGGGCCGTGAGGGACGCCAGGCTCCCAGGGGCCGGCGGCGGCAGCGCGGGCGCAGGGGAAGGGGCTCCGATCTCGCTCTCGGAAATACCGCAGGCGGTGTCGAGGAAGACATTGCCTTTGCTGAGGTTCCCCTCGCTTCCTGAGAGGGTGATGACAAGCCCCGTGTAGGTGTTTGCCTTCGCGGCGATACTGCGTTGCGGAGCCGGTGCGTTCAGCGCGTTGCAGGCGCTCCCGGTGCCGAGGAGGAGCTTCGCAGCGGATCCGGGAGCGAGCTTCGTCGGGACCCGGTTGCCGAAGTAGGTGCCATGGGTGGCAGCCAGCGGCTTCGTCGTTCCATCTGGCTTGACGCCGACCAGGCTGGGATAGCCGCCGACCCGGCGGGTGGTCTGCCCGACGTTGGTGACCACCACGATCTCCAAAGCGTGCCCGAGGCCAGCTCCCCCCGGCTTGGCCACTGCGCGGAGCGTCGAGGCTTTGCAAGCCGGGCCTGTAGGTGGAATGGTCGTGGTGGTGATCGGCGTGGCCCGCGGCGCCGTCGCGGTGGCGCCTACCCAGGGGATCACGGACGATCGCGTGGTCGGAGAAGCCAGTTGCTCGTGAGACCGCACGCCTACACCTGTCGAGCCGCACCTTGCCCCGATCACAGCAAGGGCCAGCACTGTGCCGAGCAGAAGGACCACGCGGCCACGCGGCCGTACGGATGCGACCAGGCGCTCGACTCTCGACGGCGGCGTCCCCATCGCTAACTCGCGCTCTTGATCATGGGACGATCATCTCAGCTTGCTCCTCAGGCTGGTCGGCCGGGCGATGGCAGTCTCGGCGGGTCGGGGTCGCTGCATGCTTGGCAGACGCTCGAGACCCCCGTCGCGTTGCACTGCAACCCATGTGACCGGTCGGTAACGCAGAACGCACCGATCTGCATCTCCTGAGGCGTCGACTTCGATCCGCCTGACGAGGGCGGATCGGCTCTCGAACTACGCCAGCGGGTTGGCAAGGTCGTTGCCCCACATGGGGGGGCAGTTCACGGGCTCGTGGAGGAGCGTCGAGCTCGAAGTACGCCGGCCGGGGCCACTCCTGGGCGCTGCCAGCGGTTGTCATCCCCCATGGACGCTGTCTGCCTTGCAGCTGGGGACAGCTTCGGGAGAACTGGGCCTAGTTGCCGGTCCCGCCGCCAACGTCCAGCAGGGCACGCCCCGGAGCGTCTTGGATCGCGGTCGCAATGGCGGCGAGCACGGCGGAACTCACCCCGCGGGATGCGTCATGGCGTTCGGCCTGGTCAGTGTAGTCATGCCTGAGCCGAGCTTTCGAGTCGGTCAGCTGAGCGGTCCTGAAGTTTCGCCGTGGGCGCCAGACCCCGCCGACTGCGTCCCGGGGCGGGCAGGGTCGGAGCCCTCGAACTCGGCCGTCCTGTGCGTTGATGGCAACATGGACCTCCTCTCCTACCGCCCGGATTGTCGCGCGCGATCAGGTGAGCCGGCTCCAGCCGGCCGCGCTCCACAACCAGGTCTGGGCGCTGAACCCGGACCCTCGGCTGGTGGCCCCTCCGAAAAGCAGCACTCCCCGGCCGTCAGGGGCGGGGGCCATCGATTCGAAACTGAAGACGGATGGAGACCTGGCGCTCTTCTGGGGCGTCCAGTCGGTGCCGGTCCAAGTCCACGTCCGTTGCCTCGCCCCCGCGCCCGCGTAGAGGAGAACCGTACCGTTAAGCGGGTCGGACGACATAGCCTCATAGGCCAGCGGTCCCGGGGAGCGGGACGGGTCAAGCCTGGTCCAGCTCGTACCATTCCAGCTCCAGGTGCCGCCCAGGCGACCGGCCTCATCGCTGCCGCCGTAGAGGAGAAGCGTCCCTGAGCGCGCGTCCCAGGCCATGGCGGCCGCGGTGAGGGCACCGGGGGATCCGCCGACCGAGAGCTGGTGCCAGGTATTGCCGTGGTATGTCCAGGTTCCGGCCAGGGGCCGTCCGCTGGAGGTGTCTCCCCCCACCAGCACCAGCTGGTGGGTCAAGGGGTCGTAGCCCATCGCAGCGAACCGCCTCCCGCCGGGAGCCGCGGTGGTGGCCGGTTCACGCCAACTCTGGTTCCACTCCCAGGTGCTGGCCAGAGCTGCCCCGAGTCCCTGGGAGCAAGCACCGCCAAATATCACCACCCCGGACAGGGCGGGATCGTAGGCGGCGGCCGCGTATCCGATCGGCGGCGGCCCCCCCCTGGCGGAGTCACGCCGCCAGTAGTGCCCGCCCCAGACCCAAGTCTGGTTGGAGCAGGTGAGGGCGTTGCAGCCACCGAAGAGGACATCCACTCCCAGGTGGGGGTCGTAGGCAAGGGCGGCTCCGCCCACAGCCGGTGGCGAGGCGACTCCCGGCGAGCGGTCGACACTGGCGACACTGCCCCAGGTCCCGAACCCAAGCAGGGTGAGGGCCAGCAGGGATGAGACGGCGCCGATGAGGGCTCGCCTGGGATGGAGCGTGGAGTCGGCGTGAACCCATTGCCAAAGGCTGAAACGCTCCCAGCTGTGGCCGAACCAGAGCAGGCTCGCCACCAGCAGGTAGGGGATCCCGGAGTTGAGGTCGGTCGTGCCCTGGGCGAAGGGCAGACCGGCTCCCTGCCCGACGACCCAGATGCCCAGGAACAGAGGCAGACTCACCAACAGAGCGGCGCTGG
Source organism: bacterium (assembly GCA_021817025.1). The sequence continues at coordinate 3,676 of JAKAWF010000206.1, read as the reverse complement.
CCCACAGACCCAGCAGCACACACACCGCCAGCGCCGTCTCCACCGCCGCCAGGATGCCATTGGCCAGCGCCGGCTGATGGCTCACCAGCTGCGCCGCCACCACCAAGGCGGCGCGCAGGGGCTCTGGGCTGACCGACGCGTTCGAGTAGATGATGCTGTCGAAGACCTGGTAGGTGCCGGGCTGCCACTCCAGCACCGCATCCGCCAGCAACAGCAGCCCGAAGGTCAGCCTGGCGCCCACCATCCAGGCGGGCACCCTTGGAGGTAGCACTCGGTCCAAGGTCCGTCCTCCCCCCTGAGAGGGACTTATGAGAGCAGCCGGCGCAGCCTGTCCATGCCCTCTTCGAGCTCCTCGTCCGCTAGCGCATAGGAGAGCCGGATGTGTCCGGGCGCCCCGAAGGCCTCGCCCGGAACCACCGCCACCTTGGACTCCTCCAGCAGGACAGCGGCGAGCTCGGCCGAGGTGTCCACCCGATGCCCGGCGATGACGCGTCCCAGGGCACCGCCGACCGACGGAAACACGTAGAACGCCCCATCCGGGGGTGGGCACTCGAACCCGGGAATCATGGCCAGGTGTTCGAGCATCGCGGCCCGGCGCTTGGCGAACGCTGCCCGCATCACCTCGACCGACCCCAGTCCCGACTCCAGGACGGCCACGGCCGCGAACTGGGAGACGTTGCTGATGTTGCCGCAGACATGAGACTGCAGGTTGGTCGCGGCCGCCACCACCTCCGGATCGCCGACCATCCACCCCACCCGCCACCCGGTCATGGCGTAGGCCTTGGCCACGCCGTTGAGGCACAGAGACCTGGGGACCAGCTCGGGGACCACGCTCGGCATCGAGTTGAAGGTGGCGCCGTCGTAGGTGAAGTGGTCATAGATCTCATCGCTCACCACCCAGAGCCCGTGGTCCATGGCCCACCTCCCGATCGGCTCCATCTGCTCGCGCCCGTAAACGGCGCCGGTGGGATTGGATGGCGATACGAACAGCAACGCCTTGGTCCGTGGGGTCACCATCCTCTCCAGATCATCCACGGAGACTCGAAACCCGGTCGCCTCACCGCTGGGGACGATCACCGGGACCCCCCCAGCGAGCGCCACGGCCTCAGGAAAGGTGACCCAATAGGGAGCTGGGATCAGCACCTCGTCGCCGGGGTCGAGCAGGAGTGTGAAAGCGTGCGCCACCGCCTGTTTGGTGCCGCTGGTGACCAGAACGTTCTCAGGGCCAACCTGGACTCCTGAATCGCGCCTGGTCTTGGCCGCGATCGCCTCCCGCAGTTCTGGAAGGCCCGCCGCCGGAGTGTAGTGGTGAGCGCGCGGGTCCCGGCAGGCCCTGATGGCAGCCTCGACCGCCGCCTCCGCGGACGGGAAATCGGGCTCCCCGGCCCCGAAGGAGATCACCCTCTCGCCGCGTGCCTTCAGTTCCTTGGCCCGCCGGTCTATGGCCATGGTGGCTGACTCGGAGATGGCGGCAACGCGCCGTGAGATTGAGCGCGCGGGAGAGGTGGCCCGGGGCAATACAATTCCTCCTGATGACTATGGGTAGTGGTGCAGATCTTGTCATACCACAGCATCTGCGACCTGGGGACGGACGCTTCGGGTGCGGCCCCTCTAAGGTACCGGCTGCAGCGGTGCGGGCATTGGCTGAGGCCGCGCCTGCCCTGCTGGGGACCAGCCACCGACAGGCGCCGGTCAAGGCCTTGGTGGGGAGATTACGGGAAGGGCTAGCGGAGTTGTTTCAGGCCCCTCCTGGCTACGAGGTGGTGCTCGGGAACGGGGGTGCCAGCTACTTCTGGGACGTGGCCACTCTGAGCCTGATCGAGCGCCGAAGCCAGCACCTGGTCTTCGGTGAGTTCTCATCCAAGTTCGCTCAGGCAGCCCACGCGGCGCCGCACCTGGACGAGCCCGAGATCATCGAATCCCCGCCAGGGACATGCCCCAGTCCGGTCAGCAACCCGGGAGTCGACGCCTACTGCCTCACCCACAATGAAACGTCGACCGGGGTGGCGATGCCGGTTCGAAGGGTCGGGGACCAGAACCAGCTGGTGTTGGTGGACGCCACCTCGGCGGCTGGCGGGATGCCCGTCGACCTGAGCCAGGCCGACGTCTACTACTTCTCGCCCCAGAAGTGCTTCGCCTCCGACGGCGGTCTCTGGGTCGCCATCCTGTCTCCCGCTGCTATCGCCAGAACCGAACGGCTCTGCCACTCGGACCGATGGCTGCCGGCGTCGCTTGACCTGTGGCTGGCATTGGAGAACTCTCGTCAAGATCAGACCTACAACACCCCGGCGGTCGCCACCTTGTTCCTGCTCGCGCAACAGGTGGACTGGCTGCTGTCGCAGGGAGGGCTGGCCTGGGCGGCGGACCGGTGTCGGCAGTCGGCCGGCATCGTCTACGACTGGGCCGACGCCAGGAATTTCGCCAGTCCCTTTGTCGTCGACGCGGCAGACCGTAGTCCAGTCGTGGCCACGGTCGACCTGGATGAGTCGGTGTCCGCCAAAGCCGTCTCAGCCGTGCTTCGCCAGAACGGAATCGTGGACACCGACGCCTACCGCAAGCTTGGCCGCAACCAGCTTCGGCTCGGACTTTTCCCGGCCGTGGATCCCGCTGACGTGCGGCAGCTGACACTCGCCATCGACTGGGTTGTCGCCCGGCTCCTGACAGGGGATGTGGTCTGACGATTTCGTAACCGCGGAGGGCCGGGTCGGCCTCATCCCTCCGCTAGTATCGACCTTATGTAGCAGGGGGCTCCACCTATGAGGTCATGGACTTGGTGCCAGACCTAACTGGGCCCGTCTCGGGCGCGTTCCAAGCGCTCTCAGCCGCCAGTGGCAGTGACTGGGTCGAGGCCGACCGACTGCTTCGCCCGTGGTTGGAAGCACGGGCGGAGAGCAGGATCCGGGATCCCGCGATGGCGGTCCTGGTTTCTCAGCAGGTCCTGGTCGACATGCAAGCGCGCCATCCCCGCGAGTTCGCCAGCCCCCAGGACTTCGGGCAATGGCTCGAGGTGAGGGTGGTCCAGACCGCCGCCCTCTTCACCGGCGCAATCTCTACACCCCAGCCCCTGGCCATGGATGCCGCACCGGGATTCTGGCGCGGGCATCTCGGCGCGATCCTCGGACTGCCCTTGCTGAGTAACCTCCACCGGTTCAGTTCCATTTCCGTGTTGGCCGGCGCCACCGTCTTGTCAGCGGCCGTGACCGGGCTGGCAGCCGTGGCCATCACCGGGGCGATCTCCTACTCCTTGTACGAACCACCCGGGACCCCCCTGCCGTCAGTGCACTCTCCAGTCGGCGTCCCCTTCGCCGCCGCTACTCGAACGACCCCGTCCGGGGGCTCCGCCAGCGCGCCAGCGCATCCCAAAGTTACTCCACTGGCCACAGGGAGGTCGGGCGTCCTCGGGACGAGAACCAGTGTGCGGCCAAGGACCATCGCTGGGGTCACTCCCCTGCCGAACTCGCACGCCGCACCCGGTCCATCGGCCCCCGTTAACCCATCGGCGCCAAGCCCGACCGAACCGGCCCGTCCATCCTCAGCGCCGCCGCCAGTGCACCCCGCTCCCCTAACACCTCCACCCCCGCCACCCTCCTGTGCACGCGTTCACCCAGCACCGCCGCATCCAAGGGGAGCGCGAGGGGAGCCCGCGTCCGGCACTCCGCCGCACCCGCCAGCCCAC
>JAKAWF010000205.1 GCA_021817025.1 bacterium | reverse complement strand
GGCTCTTGTGCTGTTTCCGTGGGTCGATGGTGATCTCAAAGTGAGTGCAGAGAGACCCTTGGCGGGAACCTGAGGGCAGGCATCGGGTGCGGGAATCCACGCGGCCAACGGGCGGAGGCGAGACGTTTCCTAGGCTCAGCGGAGAAAGGAGCAACCGGAGCAGTGGGACCTTCAAATGGAGATCCCCCACCGGGGAAGGAAGGCCACTGGCCGTTGGCAGCCTTTGACGGCTGACTCCTGGCCCCGTCCACGAATCGGAGTGCGAGTGTCGGTCATTGGGCTTCACGACTGCTGATCTCGATTGATCAGTACCAATGTTCGCCCACGGAAACAGCAGGAGACCCGTAAATGGTGGGGCGCGACACGCCGAACTCGGCGGCGATCTCGCTGACCGTGTGGGTTCGCCGGCCGTCGGGACCTGTCTGGTCGTACATGTCCTGGGCGATCTTCGCCTGGCGAGGGCTGAGTTTGGGCCGCTGTCCACCGGTACGGCCCCGGGCCCGGGCGGCGGCCAGGCCGTCGCGGGTGCGCTCGGCCATCAAGGCGTGCTCGAACTCGGCGATGGCGCCGAGGATCTGGAAGAACATCCGACCCACCGGGGTGGAGGTGTCTATCCCCTGGTCGATCACCACCAGGTCGACGCCCCGGGCCTGCAACTCGTTGGACAGGCCGATCAGGTGCTCAAGCGACCGTCCGAGTCGGTCGAGCTTGGTGACGACCAGCTGGTCGCCTTCCCTGGCGACCATGAGCGCCTTGTCCAGCTCGGGGCGGCGGGCCAGCTTCCCGCTGGCCTTGTCGACGAGGACCTCGTCGCAGCCGGCGGCCTGGAGCGCGTCCCGCTGGGCGTCGAGATTCTGGTCGGTGGTGGACACCCGCCCGTAGCCGATGCGCATGGTCCAAGCCTATCGCAAATGAGGGAGACCGTTACATAGCTGCGTACACGGCCTGCGTTACTGGCGAGGCCTAGTGGAACGCCTCGCGAATTGAGCGTGTCCGCGAACGATCGTTCATGAGACAGCCCGCCCCATGTGCGCACACCCCGCTTGTGGCCTTAGCGTGACTTTTCGATCCATTGTTCCCGGAGGGCCGTAACCCCTCCCGACCTGCCAGGAGGCACCTCTCTGGAGTTGTACCGCTCGGCTGGCCTAGCAGCAGCTTGCTCCGGACCGTCGCCCTGGTCATACGCATAACTGCTCGCCTCTATCCATTGCCGGTCAACCTCACGAGCCTCCCATCCCGACAAGTGAAGCTGATGACGTGGCCATTGACGACTGAGCGCCCCGTTATGGTCGTGCCATGGATGCTCTCAGTGCCTGAGGACCAAAGGCTACCTCCGTTGCCAAAGAAGCCCCACCCTCCACTGTCCACGACCGTCCCGGTACGGCAGTCCACGGTGGTGCTGGGGAGCATCGTAGGGACGAAGATGGCCCCTAGCGCCACCAGGGCAACCAGACCTCCTGTAAGGCTGGGCACAACGCGAGACTGTCCCTTCTGCCACGTAGCGTTCTTCGCGTAGGCGGCTGCGGCCAAGGCTCCGCCAAGTAACACAAGCACTCCGAGGCTGAACAGCGCTAGGACGCCGAGGCACACACCCGCGACCGCACCCGCGCTCAGGAGGCCGAGGCGCACGTGCCCGTTCCGTGCGACTCCTCCCGCGAATACAGATGCCGCCATTCCTCCGAGAAGTAGCCCAACCACCAGAGGAACGTACGGGAGGGTCGACCACCCCTGCATCGCCAGCCGTGTGAAGTACACACCAGCGGCCAGCAGATATGCCGCCCCCGAAAGCAGGGAAAAACTCCGCACGCTGCGGCCAGGCTTCTCAGAGGGGCCGACCGGACCTATGTAGCCCATCGCTCATCCGCTCAGGACTATCAACTGCTCTCCCGGCAAATCAAACCCCAGGAGGCGTCCCGTAGCCTTTGGTAATGGCTGGCCAAATGTAGTCCGCGCAGAGGGCATGCCCATCCCAGAGGACCGCCCTGTAGCTGAGTGTGCCATTGGCATTGCCATGAACCCACTCAGGATCGTAGTACGTGAAGACTGAAAACCCTTCGCACAGCGGGAACACGTCACTTTCGAACGTTGTCACGCTCTGACTCCACACGTCGCTACAGCCAGCTCCTAACGTGTGGTCGTTGTAGGTCACATACCATCCAGTGTACGCATCCCAGCCGAGGTTGGCACCGGCACCCGCGGAAGTGACACACGACCCATTGTAGGTCCAGACCATAGTCCTCCACGGCCGTAAGCTGCAGCATGAGCGCATCGTTGTACTGGCCCTTCACCCAGGCCTCCTGTGAGCCATCAGTGGTCGATGCACCAGGCGCAGAACTGCCCATAGCGACTGGGTTAGACACTGACAATTGGGATGGAGACGTGGGTTCGGACGCTCCAGACACGACCGTGCCATCCTCAAGAACCGCAGTGCAGGTGGCCGACTGCACTGCCAGCAGTTGGGTCTCGGTCGGGGCAGCCCCTGGGGGAAGCGACCCAGAGACCGTCCAAGCACAGCCGCCGTCCTCCGCTTGACCTTGAGCAATAGAGGTGGCCGTGTTGGTGAGCACGTCTGGGTTGGGATTCGTCATCCATCCTTGAGACGCCAGAGCGGTCGAGGTGCTCCCGTGTGCGCTGGCGATCCCCATGGTGGCAACCGACCCCGCCGCCATGACCAGCACCGAGGCAAATACCCGAGACACTCGCTTCATGGTCCCTGCCCCCACTTCCTGCCGCAGCGTTTTCCCGAGTTGACGGGAATCGCCGCCGTTTGGTTGTGAAACCTGGGGAGGTGACCCGCACCTTGCGGTAACCAGCAGCAGTATGGACTCGCCTCTGCCTGCCGTCAAGTATTTGATCGATCGATCATTCTGGTCGCACCCGCCCTTCCAGGCAGGTGCCTCACCCCCGGCCCCCAGCCTCAGCCACTTCGCCTTGAGGAGCTTGACGGCCTGTGCCCTGTCGGCGTACACAGCTGCCACCGGGAGCGGCCCCCGGCGCAGGGACTCACAGGCCGCTGGGAACCCTTCATGCCTCGGTCCACGGATTCTGCCGCTCCTGCTCCGTCCCCCTGGGACCTGGAGCGCTGCCCAGCGGCCCAGCTCGCCCAGCGGTACGCCGACCTGCAGGCCTTCGTCTCCTGGTTGAAGGACCAGGACGTCCTGGCACCCGCCTGCTGGTATACCCACGGCTGGCTGGTCCACCGGCTGGCCGCCCTGCAGGCTTGGAGGGCCCGCGCCTACGCTCCTGACGCTCACCCGAGAGACGCCGCCGACTGGTGGGCCGTGGGCCTGGCCAGCCTGCAGCGCGACTGGGAGCCCTGCCTCGGTCATGAGGGCCGGCACCCACCGCCCGACGCCCCCTGGGACAATCCCGTCCCCATCCCCGAGTTCGGCGCCTTCGTCCAGGCCGCAGCGCGCGAGCGGGCCGAGCATCCCCCTCCTCCGCCGCCGCGTGCACGCCCCTCTCGGCAGGCTCCGCCGTGAGGACCTTCGCCAGCCGCTGGGGGCCGGTCATCACCAGGGTCGCCGGCTGGCTGCTGATCATCGCCTGGCTGGCCCTGCTCGGCTGGTGGATCTACACCGTCTACATCTGGGAGATCATCACCTGGATCCTCCTGACCCTGATCGCCTGGCGGCTGCGCCATATCGTGCGCCGGCTCTGGTGGAGGTACGGCTGGTACTGGCCACTGCCCCCCGCCCCACCGCCCAGCCCTCCGCCGCCCTTCCGGATCTGCTGTGGCCGTGACTACCGGGGCTGGATCAGCGCGCCCGGGCAGAGTGCGGTCCTGGTCCTGGGCCCGCCCCGCAGCGGCAAGACCAGAGGCGTCATCATCCCCAACGTCGCCGCCTGGGGTGGCGCGGTCCTGGTCACCTCCACCCGCCGCGACGTCCTCGACGCCACTGCCGCCTGGCGCGCCCAGATGGGAACCGTCTGGGTCTTCGACCCCCTCGGCGTCGTGGGCCCCCTGCCTCCCCAAGCCCGGCGGCTGGTCTGGTCCCCTCTGCGCGGCTGCCGCGACTGGGACACCGCCCGCCAGCGGGCCGAGGCGCTCGCCGTCGACACCGGCCGCGGCGTCGAGGACCCCAGCCACTGGCGCACCCGGGCCGCCCAGCTCCTGGCCGTCCTCCTCCACGCCGCCGCCCTGGAGGACCGCTCCATGGCGACCGTCCGCGCCTGGGCCCACGCCCAGCGCTCAGAGCCCGCTCAAGCCTTCTGCCAGAGGGCGGAGAGCCAGGCCGCCCTGGCGCTCTTGCAAGGGCTGCTGCGCACCCCCGATAGGGAGCGCGGCAGCATCTGGTCGGCCCTGCAGGGGATGCTCTCCCCCTTCGACACCACCAGGGTCTGCCAGGCCGCCGATGCCACCCCCGAGTTCCCCTTCGACCCCGATGAGTTCTTCTCCGGCCCCAACACCGTCTACGTCGTCTCCCCCTCCGACGCCGCCACCGACGGCGCGCCCCTGGTCGTGGGCCTGGTGGAGGAGCTGCGCCTCGCCGCCCTGCGCATCTCCGGCCCCAGCGGCGCCCTCCCCATCCCCTGGCTGCTCGCCCTCGACGAGGTCGCCACCATCTGCCCTCTGCCCATCCTCCCCCGGCTGCTGGCCGCAACCTGGTCACCCTGCTCGCCATGCAGGACCTCCGCCAGGCAGCCGCCCGCTCGACTCCGGCCGGAGCCCAGAGCTTCCTCACCCTGGCCGGCGCCAAGGTGGTCCTCCCCGGTTACGCCGACGCCGACACCCTGCAGCAGCTGGAGACCCTGGTGGGCCGCCACCTGGTCTCCCTCACCACGACCACCTCCTCCCGCACCAAACGCCACGACCAGCGCCACGACGACGAGACCGAGAGCACCTCCCAGAGCTTCGTGGAGCAGCCCCGCATCCCCGCATCCGCCTGGCGAAGTGGGTACCCGGGCTCAGCCTGGGTCCTGATCGGCGCCGGCGAGCCCCAGCAGATCTCCCTCATAGACCCGGATCGCACCCAACCCTTCGCAGGCTGGCTGCGGCCCGCTGAGGAGGCCCCACAGCCGGCGGAAGCGGCTGCGCTCCCCCAGCAGTGACCGCCGACCGCGCCGTCCCTGCCACCGCGATCGCCAAGCGGACCGCGGCCTTGCTCCGCGACGCCCGGCAGCGCCCAGCGGGGCGAGCAGTGCTTACAAGGGACCGGGACGGATCCGGCGCCACACATCCCAACCGCGCACCTCTGCGATGAGTTTGAGCAGGGGATCGGCGACCCGGGCGAGGGTGGTCTCTTTCCCGTCCCCGGCGATGCCGTAGGCCAGCAGCGGAGCAAAGCGCAGGACGTAGCCATCCGCCCCGGGCTCGCGGCCCAGCTCAGGCTTGAGGTCAAGGGAAAGCTCCAGCGCCGCGGTCATGACCATGTCCACAAGGGCCACAACCTCGCCTTCCGTGAGCGGGCACCAGGGCGAGAAGCGAGCGCGGATCACCTTCTCGATCTCCACCTTGGCCTTTTGCGTGAGCTCGACCGGGTCCTCTGCCTCGCCGGTGAGACGCAGGCTTCGCTGGAGGCGGGCCAGGTTGGTAACCACCTGAGAGAGAGGAATGAGCGCATTCGCGATCGCCGAGCACGCGGTTGCCCAGGCCCGATCACCGCCGGCTCGTTGGGCCTCGGTGACTGTCGTTTGGAGTCCAGAAATTTGCTCCTCGACCTGCCGAGCGATGATCGCCAGCTCGAGCAGGGGATCCTTTTCCTCCCCCGTCTCGTGGATGGTCCTCTCAGCCGTGCGCGCCCACGCCTCGACCGTGGAGGTGAACCAGATGGGCGTCTTGCTGAGCACCCGGTCGGGGGCAGGGAAGACGCCGCGTTGACGCCAAGAGTGGAGGGTGCCTGGCTGGATGCCGAGCCTCTCTGCGATCTCCAGCGTGGAGAGTGGTTCGTCGACCGACGCGGCTCCTGGGGAGGTCATTGGCCTATCGTATGACATTGGTGCCGTCTGCGCAAGTCCTATATACGGCCTGGCTCTATGACATGGTGCAGATCAGCCCAAGCTCCTGCTATACTCTCGACCCATGATTGCGCTCGTCGATGAATCCATCCTCCTCAGCCGCTGCTACGCGCTCGGCTGCGTCGTGGTCCCGCTCGACCGCAGGGTGTCAACCCGGCGGGCCGTCCGCAGGGTTGCCCCAGGCCGCACCTTCCACTGGACCAAGGAGCGGCCTGAGGTCCGGCGCGCGATGCTCGGCGTTGCATCCCAGGAGGCGCTCCATCTTCTCGGCTATGTCCGCCGCCAGGTACCGCGACGAGAGCAGGAGAGTGCCCGGGCCGCCCTCCTGACCGCCTTGCTCGCCGACTTGGCTGAGCTCGGCGTTGTCGAGCTCCTCGTCGAGTCGCGCCAGGAGCACAACGAC
>JAKAWF010000204.1 GCA_021817025.1 bacterium | reverse complement strand
CTCGATGAGCCGGGTGTTCACCTCGCCTTCGGTCATGATCCCAAGCGACAGCGGCGTCACGTCCAGCAGCAGCACGTCCTTGACCTCGCCCTTGAGCACTCCACCCTGAATCGCCGCCCCGATGGCCACGACCTCGTCCGGGTTGACCCCGCGGTGAGGCTCCTTCCCGGTCATGCCCTTGACCAGCTCCTGGATCACCGGCATACGGGTGGACCCACCCACCATGATGACCTCGTCCAGTTCGGAGATCTTCATGTTGGCGTCCTTGAGGGCGTTCTCAAACGGCCCCTTGCAGCGCGCGGTCAGGTCGGCCGTGAGCTGCTCGAACTTGGAGCGCGACAGCTTCAGGTCCAAGTGCTTGGGACCGTTCTGGTCCGCGGTCACGAAGGGCAGGTTGATCTGGGTCTCCTGCAGCTGCGAGAGTTCGACCTTGGCCTTCTCGGCCGCCTCGGTGAGGCGCTGGAGGGCCTGACGGTCGGACTTCAGATCAATGCCCTGATCACGCTTGAACTCCTCCGCCATCCAGTCCACGATGCGGCGGTCATAGTCATCGCCGCCCAGGTGGGTGTCCCCGTTGGTGGACTTGACCTCGAAGACCCCCTCGCCGACCTCCAGGATCGACACGTCAAAGGTGCCCCCTCCCAGGTCGAAGACCAGGATCTTCTCCGATTCCTTGCGGTCCAGGCCATAGGCCAACGCGGCGGCGGTCGGCTCGTTGATGATTCGAAGCACCGCCAGGCCGGCGATCTGGCCGGCATTCTTGGTCGCCTGGCGCTGCGCGTCGTTGAAATAGGCCGGCACCGTGATCACCGCGTCGGTGACCTTCTCGCCCAGGTAGGCCTCCGCGTCGGCCTTCAGCTTCTGGAGGATCATGGCGGAGATCTGCTCAGGGGTGTAGTTGGTCCCCTCGAGGCTGACCTCGGCCCGGCCATCCTTGCCGGCCACCACGGCGTAGGGGACGATCTTGCGCTCGCCCTCCACCTCGTTGAAGAGCCGCCCCATGAAGCGCTTGATCGAGTAGACGGTGTTCTCCGGGTTGACCGCCGCCTGTCGGCGTGCCAACTGCCCCACCAGCCGCTCCCCACCCTTGGTGAACGCCACCACCGAGGGGGTGGTTCGACCCCCCTCCGTGTTGGGGATCACCACCGGCTCGCCGCCCTCCATGACGGCCACCACCGAATTGGTTGTGCCCAGGTCTATTCCAACGGTCTTGGCCATTGAGTATCGAAGCCTCCGTGCTTGGTAGAGTCGGGGGCCGCGCCTACCCGGCCCGCCCGCTGCTTCTACCCTACCGCAGCCGACAGCCCGCCAAACCAGCCGCCCGCCATCGGGGCCCGCCGCTGGGGGATCATTGTTCTCCAGATGCCCGACATCATTCGCTCCTCCCGCCGTCGGCGGGCCCTGGCCGGATCGCTCTTCGCCCTGGCCCTGGGCTGCCTGGGCGTCCTCTCCCTGCTGGCAGGCTCCGCACCCTCCCAGCCGGATGGACTCGGACTGCTGCCCCAGACAGTCACCCTGGTGGGCCGCAGCGGCGTGGTCCTCAGTGATCCCGGATCCCGACCCACCATCTCCCAGGCCAAGGCGATTTCGGTCGCGATGGGACAGGGACGCCAGGACTACATCCAGCAGGCGGTCCTGGCTGACGCCAGGGATCTGGCCGGAGGCCCGCTGGGAACCCGCCCCACGCTCTGCTGGGTGGTGCTGCTGCAGGCCAACCCTGATCGGAACGGGAACCTGCCCGCCCCCGGCCAGATCGACCTCTACTTGGTGCTGGTCAACGCCCGCACCGGCCGCTTCATCGAGGGGGTGATCGCCTTCCACGGCCAAGCTCAGACCGGAGTCGGCGCCGAGTAGCCCAGACGCGACCCCGGCGGAGGCCGGGTCGGGTGGCGACCGGACTGGCATGAGGTGCCCACCGCTCCCGATCATCCCCGGCGTCCGCCGACCTCCGAATGCCAGGTCCCAGAGGAGGTCAGGTCGGAGCCACCTCCGCCCACGAGCCGCTGAGCGAGCTGCGCTGGCACGCCTCGATCACGGCCAGAGTGCCGGCCGCGTCCGTCGCGGCGGTCTCGACCGGCTCACCAGACTCCACCGAACGGCGGAACCGGAGCACCATCTCCCGATAGGGGTCGGCTGCGTCGGACGAGATGCGATCACGTCCCATCGGGCTGTCCACCACTATCGGCGGGTGCTCGCCGTGCCAGGCGGTGAAGGGCTTGGCGATGAACATCGCCGCCTCCTCGCCCTCGATCACGAGCCACTGCGAATCGGCGGCGCTGAAGCTGCAGGCGACGGCGGCGGTGATGGCGCCACCGCCTGCTCGGGCGGGAAAGTCGAGCGCGATGGTGGTGGACTCGTCCACGCCATGCCTGAGCGCCGCCAGGGCCACCGCCCGCCGCGGCTCCCGGCCCGCCACCCAGCGGGCGGCGTTGACCAGGTAGGAGCCGACATCGTAGAGCGCGCCGCCGCCGAGATCCTGCTCCCAGCGCACGTCCGGCGGCGGCCGGAGCCGGAAGCTGAAGCCGCCGGCGATGTGCCGGACCGAGCCCAGACGCCCCTGCCGGAGCAGTTCCATGACAATCCGCCAGCGCGGATGGTAGCGGTACATGACAGCCTCGGCCAGCACCAGCTGCAGCCGCTGGGCCGCGGCGCCCATCTGGACCGCCTGATCGGCGGTGAGGGCGAGCGGCTTCTCACAGAGCACATGCTTGCCGCTCTCCAGGGCCGCCAGCACCCAGGGCAGGTGCAGGGAGTTGGGAAGCGGGATGTAGATCGCCTCGAGGTCCTCCTCCAGGACCCGCTGATAGCCCTCGACAACCTTCGGGATCCCCAGCCGGGCGGCCGTCTCCAGGCCGCGTGCGAGATCCCGGCAGCCGAGCACTCTCACCTCGTCCCCGGCCGCCAGAATCGCGGGAACCACGGCCCGAGACGCGATCCGGGCCGCCCCCAAGACCCCCCACCTGAGGGCCCTCCGGCTCAAATCGCGACCGCAATCGGCTGACCGGAGGCCGCCGCGGAGGTGGCCGCCTCCATCACCGCGATGTTGCGTCGCGCCGACTCGGCGGTCACGGCCAGGGGCTCTCGAGCAAGCAGATGGCCGGCCAGGTTGCGATAGAACGCCTGCGGCGGGCTGGCCGGCAGCACCACCGTCTGGTCATGGCTGCGGCCTCCGGGCCCGGGCAGCAGCAGGTGGAGCTCACACGGCCAGTCCGCCACCGGGAGCATCACCTCGGTGATTCCGCTGGGGCCTCTGGTGCGCAGCACACCCTCGCGCCACAGTCCCAGAGCGGCGCCCCGGGTTCCCAGCACGTACCACTTGGGCTTGCGCGCGGCCGCGATGTCGGAGTGGATGAATTCGGCCTCCGCCCCGCTTTCGAAGCGCAGCCGCAGTTGGAAGTGGTCATCGTTGGTGACGTCGTGCCAGACCAGGTTGTGGCGGCTGGCCGAGACCTGCACCACCTCGCCGGGGATCAGCTGCAGGATCCAGTCCAGATAGTGGGAGCCCCAGTCGAATATCACCCCCCCGCTGACCGCCGCGTCCGAGTGCCAGAGGTGGCACGGGTGCTGAAAGCCGCCGACGAAGGCCTCCAGGTGGAAGACATCCCCGAGCGCCCCGGTGGAGACGATCCGCTGGAGGGCGAGGAAGTCCGCATCCCAGCGGCGACTCTGGTACACGGTGAGGGTCAGGCCCGCCGCGCCGGCAACCTCCACCAGCTGATGCGCCTCGCCCCCGGTCAGGCAGAAGGGTTTCTCCACCACCACGTGCTTGCCCGCCTCCAGCGCCCGCAGGGCGAGCGGTCCATGGGTGTTGGGGGGAGTGGAGATCACGATCGCGTCGATCTCCGGGCTGCTGAGCAGCCCGTCCGGATCGGCCACCACCCTGGCGTCCGGCGCCTCTCCCAGAGCGGCCGCCACCCGCTCGGGATTGCGATCACACACCGCCCGCAGCTCCAGCCCGGGCACCCGCGAGATGGCCGCGGTGTGCTCCGGCCCGATGGCCCCGAAGCCGAGCATACCCAGGCCGATACTGGCTGCCTCGTCGCGCCCAGCCGCGTGCCGGAGCCCCCGATAGAGCAGCTCCTGGAAGGATGGGACGGCGTAGCTCGAGTCGGACTCGCCCAAGCCGCAGTAGAAGATCCGCCCGCGGCCCGCCGGCCTGGCGTAGGCCACCGGGAGCTCGTGGGAGCGCCAGGTGGTCGTGAGCAGCACCTGACAGGGCTGGGCCAGCCCCTCTTGGGCGAAGCAGGTATCCTCCAGGACGATCTCGCCTGCCAGCCGCCGGGTGATGTCGTGCTCGCGGGTGGCGACGTGGCTCAAGATCTCGGCGCGAGGCAGCCAGCCCCCCCCGCTCCCGCCGACCAGCTGTGAGTATCGTCGCGCCCGGCTCCACCTGGAGTTGGTGCAGTGCAGACCGACGAACCCACCCCCGCCCAGAATGAACTCGCAGAGTCCAGCCTCGGCGTCCGAGCCCAGATCTGCCTCAGGGGCATGCGCCACCACCACCTCAAATCCACCCAGGCTGGTCAGAACCCCTTGGTCACTCACCACTTCCGCCTCGACCCCACCGCTGCGCCGGAGGTAGTCCAGCCACGGTTCGAGAGCCTCGGCCTGCCTGGGACCAGCCAGCACCAGCGCTCTAATCAAGGAACTTAGGCCTCCCAGCCTGATCTCAACCGGCCCCTGGATCCCCGCCGCGCCCACTGTAGCTCACCGACCCAGCAGGCTGATCGACGAGGAAGAACTTCCGGACCTGGGCCGCCGACCGCGGGGACTGCCACCGCCACGCAATCGAGGCGAGGCGTGCCATGGTGCCCGCTGACCAGGCCTAGCCGCGCGCCTTGAGGCCGGTGTGAATGGCCACGATCCCCAGGCTCAGACGCTGATACCGGACCCGCTCGAAGCCAGCTTGGCGGAGCCAGCGGGACACCACCAGCGGCGGCGGGAAGGCCGCGATGGAGTCGGTCAGGTACTGATAGGCCCCGGCCCTCCCCAGCAAGGCTCGGGCCAGCACGGGGATCACGGTCCGGTTGTACAGCCAGTAGCCGGGCTCGATGAGCCGGCTCACGGTGCTGAACTCCAGGATCACCACCCTGCCTCCAGGCCTCAGAACTCTGAGCACCTCCGACAGTGCCTGCTCATGGCTCGCGAGGTTGCGCAGCCCAAAGGCCATCGAGGCGGCATCGAACGAGCCCGGCTCGAAGGGGAGCTGGCCGGCGTCCCCGACCATGAACTCCACCTGCGCGACCCGGCGCCTGGCCAGTTCCACCATGGCCTCGGTGAGGTCCAGGCCGACAACCTGTCCGCTGGGACCGACGCGCCGCCGCAACAGGGCTGCCAGCGCGCCCGTGCCGGTGCAAATGTCGAGCACGCGCTGCCCCTCACGAGCTCTGGTCAGCTGGGCGGCGCGACGCCGCCACCGTTGGTCCTGGCCCAAACTCAACAGCAGGTTGAGCAGGTCGTAGCGATGAGCGATCCCCGAAAACATGGAGCGCACCGCCTCTGGCTCAGGGCTCCCAGCGGTGGGAAGGGCCAAGCTGGGGCCCCGCCCCGGTTCCGCCTCGGTCACGCGGGCTCGCCAGCCGCTGGCTCGCCGATGGGCCCCACCTGACGATGGCTGGCGCAGCTGCAGGTCATCTCGGCCGGCAGCGCCGCCAGAGCGTCGAGAGCGACGCCGCCAAGCTCCTCGGCGCCCTCTCGGACTATGGCTCGGAGGAGGTCGAAGTCCCACTCGGGGCGGACTCCCTCCGCGTAGTTCAGCACCATCTCAACCGTGGCGAAGCAGGCCCCGATCTCACGCGCCAGGTACACCTCGGGGGTGACCGTCTGACTGATGATGTCACCGCCCAGACGGGCCAGCGCCGCAACCTCGGCCGCGGTCTCGAAGCGAGGGCCCTCGACGGTGGCATGCACCGCCCGGTTGAAGACCCTGGTGGCCTTGTCAGCCGCGAAACGCCGAGAGCGCTGCCAGAGCGCCTCCCTCAGATCGGGACAGAAGGGCTCGCGCATGGAGATCACCGCCCCGGGTGCCAGTTGGCCGCAGTACTGCGGGGTGAAGTCGATGAAGTCGTGAGGGATGATCAGGTCGCGGGGATGGAAGTGCTGGGTGATGCTGGCCACCCCTGACTCGGCGACCACGCGCCCGACGCCGGCCTCTCGCAGCAGCCAGAACAGAGCCAGGCTCTGTTGCCCCCGGGCAGCCCCGGTGCGGCCCCTGAGGGCCCAATCCCCCATCTCGTGAGGCCTGGTGAAGAGCACTGAGCGGGCTACCCCGACATCATCGAGCAGGATGCATCTGGTGAGCGCGGGAGTGGGCCCATACGGGGTTGTGAACACCTGCTCCCGCTCCTGGATCGTGACCCGTTCATCGCCG
>JAKAWF010000203.1 GCA_021817025.1 bacterium | reverse complement strand
CTCCTGTACATCTACTCCCTCACCCACCTGTACCTCAGCGACGCCGCCCTCCTTTTGGCCTACACCATCCCTGCCGTGTTCCTCTCGGTGCCGGCCGGAATTTTCGCCGACCGCTACGACAAGAAGGTCCTCATGATGTGGACCAACCTCAGCCGCGGGATCCTGGTCCTGGGCGTGCCCCTCTTGGAGTTGACGGGGGTGGCGCAGCACCAGGTGGCGCCCCTCTATGCCATCACCCTGGTCTTCGCCGGTGTGGGGCAGCTTTTCGCTCCCGCAGAAGCGGCCAGCATCCCCAACCTGGTGCGGCGCGAGGACGTGCCGGCGGCCACCTCGCTGTTCACCGTGACCATCGTCATGACCATCGTCGTCTCGGTCCCCCTGGCCTCCCTGGCCCAGCGCGTTCTGGGGCAGGAGGGCCCCTACTACTTCGGCGCCAGCCTCTTCGCCCTGGCCTCGGGTGCCATCTGGCTGATCCGGGCCCGGCTGGCCGCCACCCACAGCGAGTCCCACTCCGTCACCCGTGGGATCGGCCGGACCGTGGACGAGGTGCGCGAGGTGCTGGTGGTGATCCGGGAGAGCCCGATACTGCCGTTCGCCTTCGGCATGCTGACCCTGGCCCTGGTGATCGTCTTCACCATCTTTGCTCTCTCCGCCGGCTACATGCAGCACGTGCTGCTCCGGCGACCGCAGGACAGCTACATCCTCCTGGTGCCGGCCACCGTGGGCATGGTGCTGGCCGGGACACTGATCAGCCGCCGGCCGGGGGTCTCTGGAGGGGCGAGGAGGGCGTCCCTCGGGCTCACGCTGGCCGGGGCCGCGATGCTGGTCCTGGGTGTCCTCCCTCCGGTCCTCCGCCAACTGGGCGTGGACGGGGCGCTGGTCCCTCTGGCCATCGGGCTGGCGGTCATCTTCGGAGCCGGGCTGGGCGCCGTGCTGATCCCCTGTCTGGTTCTGATCCAGGAGGGCACCGAGGAGGCCACCCGGGGCAGGATCTTCGGGGGTGCCTTCCTGCTCATCAACCTGGCCATCGCCCTGCCGCTGCTGGTCGCGGGAGCGGTGGCTGACGTGGTGGGCGCCAGCGATGTCATCGCCGTCCTCGGGGTCTGCCTGGTGGCTGCTGGCGGACTGGCGCTGGGGCGTTCGTGGGGGCAGGGCCCGGTTACGGCCCGGTAGCGGCGTGTGGCAGTCCGTTGGCGGTGGCGCTCACCTCGCCTCCTCGCACTTCAATGGCACCATGCGTGCGGTGGTGAGCTGCGAGGCCTGTGGCTTCCGACAGGAGGTGGAACGAGATATCCCTCGGCCCACCACCTTCCACCTGATCTGCCACCACTGCGAGCAAAGCCTGCGCGTCACCGTCACCGCCGCCGACATCCGGACCGCCGAGGCCATGGTCCGCCCCCGGACCGCGATCTCCTGAGCCTCAGACGGCCCAGCGCGCGAGCCCCTGCGGAACCTCCTCCCGGGCTCCGGCCAGGGCCGCGATCCGCTGCTCCTCTCCGTCGAAGTCCAGGGGGAGCTGGCGTGCCAGGGGCAGAATCCGTCCGCAGCGCGCCCGCTCCCGGAGCCGGGCCCGCCTCTCCGGGTCCTGCGCGGAGCAGGCCACGCTGCAGTACCGGGCGGTTGGCTTCTTGACCGCGGCGCCGCACCCGGCGCGGGCACAGATGCGGGGTGGGCGGGGGCTGCGGGAAGGAGTCACGGGGCCCCATGTTAAGCCCTCCTTAAGGCCCGCTGTCAATGCCGAAAAAGGCTCAGAAATTTAGGGATTTCGTGGCCGCTGCCCGGACCCGGTTTATCCTCTTTTTCCCCACTTCGGGTGTGGACAAGCAGGCCCCCGGTGGAAGTCCGCGCGGGGCCTCAGAGGCGGGCACTCCGTCCGCCCAGGGGCAGGAGCACATGCCGGCGCGGGACCGAGCCCGGTCCCGGGACCATGTCAGGCGAACCGCTTCTAGGGAAGGAGATCGACCAGAAGGGTCGGGCCGGCGACCGCCGGACGGCCCGCATCCCGGCTCGGTCGAGCCGGAACAAGTGCGGCCCCGGCCTGGCCAACCGGGGCCCCAGACCGGTTGGGGACCGCTGCCGACGCGGGCCTGGCCCCGGAACCACTTCCCTTCTTCCGGAGGGGAGGGGAGGGGCTTGGCCGTAAGAGAGGGTGACGTAGGGCGCGGTTCTCAGAAGCGGCACCGGGCTCGCCTGGGGCGCGGTCCTTCGAGATCACGGCCAGGGATGCCATGTGCTCCATTGGCCTGGGGCAGCCGCTCCGGTGCTGGCGCTGCCCGGACGCTGTAGTCTCGAGCCGGTGCCCTCCGTGGTGAATCTCCGGCCGATGACACTCGAAGACCTCCCAGCGGTTGGAATGTGGCTGCGTGAGCCCCACGTGGCGCGCTGGTGGACGCCGGACTCGACGGCTGAGAGGGAGTTGGCACAGCTGCGCGCGAGGCTGAAGGAGGGGGCCAGTTCAGCCACCAAACTGTGCACGGTCTCGTTTGGCGGGCGGCCCGTGGGGTGGTGCCAGTGGTATCGGTGGGAGGACTACCCGACGGAGGCCGAGGCGGTTGGGGCCGAGGACGGTGAGGTGGGGGCCGACTACGCCATCGGCGTCGTGGACCTATTGGGCCGCGGATTGGGGACGGCGATGATCGCCGCTTTGGCCCAGGAGGTGGGGCGCCATCATCGCGGCGCCGGGATGTTGATCGCGCCCGAGGCGGCGAACGCCGCCTCCCGGAGGGTCCTCGAGAAGAACGGCTTCCGATTGCAGTCCATACGTGCACTCGCCACTGAGCCGCACGACCGGCCGATGGCCATCTACCGCCTGGAGCCACTGGAGCTGGACGGTGCGGGCCAGCGGTAGTCGCGGCCGCACCCGGCTGGTCCCATCGTGTTGGTGCCGGGTGGATCCCGGCCTGGGTCCGCTGCGACTTCGCCACCTACTTCCAGCCCGGCCAGCGCTTCGACCACTGGATCACCGAGTTCCGAGGTAGCAGCGGGCGTTGGGTACGGGTTGACCCAGAAGTAGCCGCCCAGTCGAGGGTCGAACATCTCGAAGATCTCCGGCCTGATGAGTTTTTGACTGGTGCCGAGGCGTGGAACGCTTTCCGGCGAGGGGCCATCGACGCCGACACGTTCTAAGTGTTTGGCACCGGGAACTGGGGCCCGGTGAGATCCGGGGCAACCTGGTCAAGGGCCTGGCCTAGCTGAACAAGGTGGAGATGCTTCCCTGGGACGTGTGGGGGCGCATGGAGGACGCCTGCCAGGGGAGGGCCGGCGACGACTATGACGACCTACTTGGCGCGATCGCTGCCAGCTGCGCCGCCGACGACCTCGAAGCGCTGTCTGCCTTGTACTCTCGCCCCGTTCTACGAGTGCCGGACGAGCTGATCTGCTGACGTAGCGGCGCTCCTCCTCGGCGGACCTGCCGTGCGTCGCTGCGTGCTCCGTCCCGGGACGAGGCCCGTGGAGGCGCAAGTCCGCGGCCGCGCAGGCGACGCATAGTTCCCAACTTTCCCCGAGCTTCGCACGGCGTTGAGGGGCGAGCCCCACGACCCGCAAGCGAAGGTGGCGCAAGGACGATGAACATGGGCGGGCCAGCGGCGCCTCGCCCCCCCGCTTGCCCTCGGGGAGCCAAAGATCCTCAGGCGAATGCTGGGAAGTCTGGAGACCTGTCATCCGACTGCCGGTCCCAGCAAGGGTTCACTGCACGGCGAGCCTGTCAGCCCCGGACGCACGTCCGTCCCTTTCCGAGCGGCCCGGTGGCTCGAGGACCTAGAACGATATCAGGAGGGCGGTGTGTTGGTCGCGCAGGCAAAAGTGCCAGCGTGGACACCGCTCTTCGACAGAACTGCCGCCGTCGTCACCGATGGGGACAGCCTCGCGGCGCACGCCTCGCTGGTTGCTCGTGAGTAAGGCCTCCGCGCTGTCGCCGCGACCCGCGACGCCACATCTGGTCTCCAGGATGGCAAACGGGTGACAGTTGATGGAGGAGGAGGTTTCGTCAAGGTTGAATCAGTGCGGTGGTTTCCGGGGCCACTGAGCTGCGCGCAGCCATGGTGACACTGGTCGCGGTGATGAGGCGCTTCGCGCCGAGCCACGGCGAGGATGTCCCCAGGCGGCGAAAGACAGGGCCGGTGCCGGGAGGAGGGGGGGTGCTCGGGGCTCTGGGGCGTTCGCGGGTGCCGCCGTTCAGGCTTCCCCGCCGGTGACGCGGGCGCGCAGAATCGGCACACCCGGTCCGTCCAGGTGGTCCAGGTATGGAGAGCGGCCGGCCATGCTCATCACCAGGGCTAGGGTGGAGCCGGAGACCAGCGGCCCGGTGCCGCTGGCGAAGGGGCCATCGTCAGCACGCAGTCGAAGGCCGGCGGCGGCGGTACGGCTGGGCACCGCGAAGTTGCGTCGGGCGAAGAACTCAGCCACGGGCGTCAGCGCGTCGACGGCTGGGACCCGGGGCAGCCCCAGCGGCTGACGGATGTCCTGGGCGTGCACGACGACCTCCCCGAGGTAGGCCGGGGTGTGCCGGGAGGGGGCGGTACGGCTCCCGATCACGGAGCGAAACCGGGCCAGGGTCTCGGCCGGGGACTCTCCCAGGTGCTCGGCCAGCCGACGCTGATTGTGCACATCGGCGCTGAAGCGTGCGCCGACCATGCTGCGCAGCCATCGCCACTGGGTCAGGCTTGCCGCGGCGGTGAGGTGGGCGACTACCTGCTCGACGTCCCACCGTTGGCACAGGGTGGCGTGCCGCCATTGCTCGGCACTGAGGGAGGACAGGTCGTCCGCAAGCGCAGCCCGTTCCGAGTGAGCCAGCCCCCAGACGTGGTCGTCCAGTGATCCCGCCGCATTGTCCGGAGCCATTTTGGTGCCTCAGCCGCCCCCCTGCCCGGAGGTCGGCAGGTGGTGGGCGCACCAGGAGTCGAACCTGGGGCCTCTACCGTGTCAGGGTAGCGCTCTAACCACCTGAGCTATGCGCCCGCCGGAGGGTTCGGATTATAGCTGCCGCTCGTCCATCCCCAGATCGGAGCGCCCCCCTAGAATGCGAGGTCAGATGGCAGGAGTTGATCTGGACGTGCTGCGCCACAGCGCCGCCCACCTCATGGCGGCGGCGGTCTGTGAGCTGTTCCCGGGCGCGGAGTACGCCATCGGCCCGGCTATCGAGGAGGGCTTCTACTACGACTTCCTGTTGCCCGAGGGGGCCAGGATCAGCGACTCCGATCTCCCCAACATCGAGCAGCGCATGCGGGAGATCCAGGGCCGCGACCCCGCGTACGAGCGGTTGGAGGTGGATCGGGATGCCGCCCTCCTGGAGTTCAACCGCCGCTCCCAGCGCTTCAAGGTGGAGCTGATCGAGAGGATCCCCGAGGGGGAGCTCATCACCTGCTACCGGACGGGCGACTTCTTCGACCTCTGCCGCGGGCCTCATGTAGGGCGCGCCTCTCAAATCCCCGCCTTCCGCTTGCTCCACACGGCGGGGGCCTACTGGCACGGGGACGAGAGCCAGCCCATGCTGCAGCGGGTCTACGGCACCGCCTTCCCCAGTGCCTCGGAGCTGGAGGAGTACCTGCAGAGGGTCGAGATGGCCCGGCAGCGCGACCACCGCCGCTTGGGGCGGGAGCTGGACCTTTTCTCGCTCCCCGAGGAGCTGGGCGGAGGACTCGTGCTCTGGCATCCCCGAGGGGCCGTGGTGCGGACGGTCATGGAGGACTACTGGCGGCGTGAGCACCAGCGCGCCGGCTACCAGCTCGTGTACACCCCGCACCTGGCCCGGGAGCGCCTCTGGGAGGTGAGCGGCCATCTCGGCTTCTTCGCGGACGAGATGTACGGGCCGATCGCTGTCGAGGGAGACCGCTACCGGGTGAAGCCGATGAGCTGCCCCTTTCACATCCTCATCTACCGCTCACGTCCCCGCAGCTACCGCGAGCTCCCGCTCAGGCTGGCCGAGATCGCCTCGGTCTACCGCTTCCAGCGCAGTGGGACTCTGCACGGGCTGCTGCGGGTCCGGGGGATCACCCAGGACGACGCCCACATCTTCTGCACCGAGGAGCAGGCCGAGGAGGAGATCGTGGGGGTGCTGGAGCTGGCCTCGGAGATGCTCTCGAGGTTCGGCTTCAAGGAGTTGGAGGTGGACCTCAGCACCAAGCCGGCCAAGGCAGCTGGGGAGGATCGGATGTGGGAGCTGGCCGAGGCCGCCCTGGACCGCGCCCTTCGGAGGCGAGGCATGGAGTTCAAGGTCAACCCCGGGGAGGGCGCCTTCTACGGTCCCAAGGTGGATATTCACATCCGGGACGCCATGGGGCGCCGCTGGCAGTGCAGCACTGTCCAGTTCGACTTCAACGAGCCCGAGCGGTTCGACCTCGAGTACATCGGTCCGGACGGCGCCGCCCACCGGCCCATCA
>JAKAWF010000202.1 GCA_021817025.1 bacterium | reverse complement strand
CGCTGAAGAGCGCCAGGCCGAGCACGTAGTACACCACCACCCGCGCTGGCAAGAGTCGGCGCCGATGCTCCCCGCGTCCCGTGGCCGCTACTACCGCATCTACCACCTCGGGAGGAAACACCCTGGTCAGGACCCCGATCGAGATGTGGTCAGAGAGACGCTGGTCAGTAGCTGGCTTAACCCAGCCTGCACGAGCCATCGCAAGGACAATACCACAGTCTGTCGGCTAAGTAAACGGTATTGCCGCTAAGTCCAACTCTCCGGCCGCCGGCCCTCTGTGTCATTCCTTGGCGAGTTACCGGTTGCCTCAGGGAGCGAGTCTCGATGACTCACGGTGGGGGCTTCACACGTGTGCATGTGTTGTGGTATACATGCACGCCATAAGACGACCCCACCGCGAGCGGGGTTCTGACCGGCGGAGCTAGATCACTGGGGGGATGCATGTCAATCCGACAGCCGGGCGAGTGGAGATCCCGACCCCTTGTACGGCGGGAGTCGGCTGCACAGGTCGTCTACCGACTTCTGCGCGATGCGGTCGTCAACCATGACCTGGCGCCGTCGACGCGCCTGCACGAGCCGGAGTTGGCCCTCCACCTATCGGTCAGCCGTACGCCTGTTCGTGAGGCCCTCCGGGCGCTGGAGGCGGATGGGTTCGTGAAGCGGCTCCCCAATGGGGGGCTAGTCGTAGCCGGAGTCGATGCCCGAGATGTTCGCGAGCTCTATGCAGTGCGCATGGTGCTGGAAGCCCTGGCTGCTCGCGAAGCGGCCCAGAAGGCCACCATGCACGACGCGCGCGAGCTAACGGCGATCTTGGACGAAGCGGATCGCCTCGCCGAGACCTCGTCCTCGGTGATAGCCCTGGGGGAGCGTTTCCACCGCCGCATCACCGAGGTTGCGGACAACCTACGAGCGGCAGAATTGATTGAAAAGCTGCATGACCATATCGTGAGGTACCGCCTCGCTGCGGCTGTCGAGAGTCGGGAGCGCCAAGACTCTGCGCGGCAGGAGCATCGCCGAGTCGCTGAGGCTATTCTCGAGGGCAGCCCCATGGCGGCAGAGCGGGCTATGCGAGCACACGTTCAGCGTGAGGGTGCGTTTCTAACCAAGGCTCTCGCATCGGAAGGAGGGGCGGCAGCCGTGGGGCGGGTGCCAGCTGTTGCACTTCGTCCGGCCATGGGCGACCTCCGATGAACCGGTGCCTCAGCGACCGCCTCTTGATGGCGACAGGCGGGCTCAGGGTGGGGTACAACCGGTGAGACTCCGTCACGTCGGCAACCCGAATGACGAAGGCCCAAGCCCTCGCTCCAGCCGGGTTGCGAGATTCGTCCCATGGGATTGATCGTCCAGTCGGTCGGATTCGGGTTGGTGACTGCATCGGTGCTGGCGGTCGCCGCGGTTGGTCTGACCCTTCAGTTCGGAGTCACAAACTACATAAATTTCGCGTATGGCACGTATTTGCTCCTGGGCGCATATTTCACCTGGACCTTGAGTACCAAGGCGCATCTCAACTTTGTAGTGGCGGCCCTCCTGGCATGCTTGCTCATGGGGGTCGTCGCGGTGGTGATTGCCCGTGTAGTAATGCAGCACTTCGTCTCCCGTCAGGCGCCACTCTTCTATCTCTTGATCGTCACCTTTGGGCTATCGCTGATCCTCAGCAATGTCATCGAGGCCATTTGGGGCCCTGCCTTCCAGACCTATAACCTCGCGGTGGGCAACCCGCTGATCCTGGGACCATTCTCCCTGACCCCAAACCAGATCATCATCATGGGTATCGCCGTGGCGGCCATGCTGGGGATCCACTTGATGCTCACCCGTACGGTTCTGGGCAAGGCGATGCGCGCCATGTCAGATAACAAGGACTTGGCGCAGGTCAGTGGGATCAACACTGACCAAATCACCACTGTGACTTGGTTCGTGACTGGTTGCTTAGCGGGATTGGCTGGGGTCGCTCTCACCGTCACCACCGTGAGCTTCGGTCCGGCGAGCGGCTCGAACTTCCTGTTTGTAATCTTCGCAGCCGTGATCCTGGGCGGGATCGGAAAGCCATATGGGGCGATGCTGGGGGCAGTCATCCTGGGCATCATCACCGAAGTATCTGCGGTTCTCGTCAGCGCAGCGTACAAGGACGACATCGCCTTCGTCGCTCTCATCGTGGTCCTGCTGCTGCGCCCACAGGGTTTGATCGCATCGCGCGGGAGGGCTTGATGTGGATCTGATTCTGCCTTATTTGGCGACGCTCGTCGTCTTCTTCTTCGTCTACAACATCCTGACATGGGGTCTCAACATCCAATTTGGCTACGCCGGGGTCTTGGACTTCACCTTTATTACGTTCGTTGCCTGCGGCGCTTACTTCGCAGGCGTGTTTGCGCTTGGACCCGGCTCGCAGCAGAATGGGTTCGAATGGATTTTGGGGCTGAACCTGCCCTTTCCAGTTGCGCTCGTAGCTGGTGCCCTGGCTGCCGGGGTGCTTGGGATTCTCATTGGCTTGATCGCCATCAACCGACTCCGGAGTGACTACATGGCTATCGTCACTCTGGCGACCGGGACGGTGCTGTACGGCCTGGTCAGCAACTTTACCCCGCTCTTTGACGGGTTCGACGGCCTGGCCGGACTCTCCCCGCCGTTCGCTCAGGCCCTGGGACTGAACTCGAACCAATTCACCTACCTGTGGGTAGTGGTCTGTGGCGTGGTGATGGTGATTTGCTGGTTCATCGCTCAGCGGATTTTGAACTCTCCGCTGGGACGCACCATGCGGGCCATTCGTGAGGACCAAGACGCGGCCGAGACCTTCGGCAAAGACACGGTCCGAGTCCGGCTGACGGCCATGGCGATGGGAGCCCTTCTGGCAGGGGCAGGAGGTGCTCTGTTGATGGGATTCATTGGGGCCTTCAGCCCCGCCGGATGGACGTCAGGAGAGACCTTTGTCGTCTGGGCCGCGCTGATCGTGGGCGGCCGCGGCAACAACTGGGGCGCGATCGTTGGGTCCTTTGTCGTGGCGGTTTTGATCAATGAAGCCACCCGTTACATTCCCCCGGTCTCGGTGGACCCGACCCTCGTCCCGACACTGCGCAACATGCTGATTGGTGCGTCGTTGATCCTGGTCCTCTGGGTGCGGCCTCAGGGCATCATCCCGGAGACACGACGCCGTTTCTTACAGTTGCCCCTGCGGCCAGGGACGCCGCCCATTCAGGGAGCCGAGCGTGCCCGTGGCTGAAGCCAGCCGTAAGTTCGACCACTTGAGCCACTCCTTCGGCGGTTTCCGGGCCGTCGACGATTGTAGCTTCGAGATCGCCGCTGGCTCCATCAGTGCACTCATCGGTCCCAACGGCGCCGGCAAGAGCACCGTGGTGGGGATCATCGGGGGAGCGATGCGCACCCAGCGCGGGTCGATCCACTTCGACGGTCGCGACATCAGCCGGATGTCGGCATTCAAGGTTGCTCGGCTAGGGTTGCTGCGCACCTACCAGGTGTCCCGGGAGTTTGCTGGGCTGACGGTGATGGAGAACTTGCTCGTGCCACCTCCAAACCAGAGAGGCGAGAACCTCTTGAACGCACTCTTCAGGCCGTCGGTCGGACGGGCCCAGGACCGCGAGCTTGCCGACCGTGCCTTTGAAGTCCTCGAGACGTTCGGGCTGCTGGCTCTCCGGGATGAGTACGCGGGCAACCTCAGCGGTGGCGAGAAGCGGCTTCTCGAGTTGGCCCGGGCGGTGATGGCAGAGCCTAAATTCATGCTTTTGGACGAGCCGATGGCTGGCATCAACCCGGCTCTGATCGCCAGGTTGGACGGGCACATTCGGCGCCTTCGTGACGATCACGGGATCACATTCTTGCTGGTGGAGCACAACCTCGACGTGGTGGAA
This sequence comes from bacterium, assembly GCA_021817025.1. The sequence goes on along the minus strand of JAKAWF010000202.1, from coordinate 2,526 downwards.
AGGATCTGCGACCGAGTAGTCGTGATGGCCTTTGGCCGAACGCTCGCTGAGGGGCAGATGTCCGAGCTGCGCCAGAACCCGGACGTGGTACGCGCCTATCTCGGGGGAGGGCTCGATGAGCGTGCTGCGGGCTGAGCGGGTCACCGCCGGCTACGGCAAGGTACCGATAGTCCAAGGGGTGTCGGTTAGGGCCAAAGCCGGACAGGTTGTAAGCATCGTTGGCCCCAATGGGGCGGGCAAGTCCACCTTCCTGAAAAGCGTGTTCGGGCTGTTGCGCAAGCTGGAGGGGCGGGTGGAGGTGAACGGGCGCGACGTAAGTCAGCTACCGCCTCACCGCATTGCGGTCACCGGGATGGCGTATGTGCCCCAAGTGAACAACGTTTTCCCTTCAATGAGCATCGTCGAGAACCTTGAGATGGGTGCCTATACACGCCGGGTTGGCATGCGGGAGCGGATCGAAGAGGTTCTGGATATCTTCCCGGATCTCAGGGCCGCTCGCAGAGGCAAAGCGGGAGTGCTCAGCGGCGGCCAACGCAACATGCTTGGCATGGCACGGGCGCTAATGCTAAACCCCCAGGTGGTCTTGCTGGATGAGCCTACTGCCGGCCTTTCACCCGCCTATACCACGGTGGTGTGGAAGCAGGTGCGGCGCATTGCGGAGTCCGGCACCGCAGTGGTAGTGGTCGAGCAGAACGTGGATCTGGCAGTGAGCCACTCGGATTGGACCTATGTGCTAGTGGCAGGCCGCAACCGCCTCGATGGAGCAGCTGCGGAGGTTGCTAAGCAGGATCTAAGTTCCATCTTCCTGGGCGGTGGGGGGGCCAGTCCGGTTGCGTCGGAGAGACCGTAAATGGGCATGGGAGGTGGGCCTATGGTGGCCGAGCTGGGCCTGACATGATCCGGTAGCCGCGGCAACGCATTTCCGCAAGTAGAGAATGGAGGTACGGCATTGAGATCGGGGATCAATCGGGCGGTTTTCGCGGGCATAGGACTGCTCGCGATCCTGGTGGCGGGATGTGGCGGTACCACTACCAACACCAGCCATACTTTTCCCAAGGGGCCGATAAGCGTCGGCGAGCTGCTGCCGATGACGGGGGCCGAGTCGTTTGTGGGTCAGTGGTTCCTGCATGGGATCAGGGCCGGAATAGAAGCGGTCAACGCGAGTGGCGGCGTCGACGGTCACAAGTTCTCGGCGACCCTTGAAGACACCGCCGGCGACCCGGTTGACGCGGTCACCGCGCTGCAGACTCTGCTGGTGCACAGCCCAGTCGTGGTGTTCGGTCCGAGCTCGCTATCGATCGAGGGCGTTGACAAGAGCTTTCAGACGGACCATGTGGTGGACCTTATGGAGGGTGGCGCAACCTTCCTTGACCACATGAGATTCCCGTATGTCTACCGTGTGTTCCCATCGGACTCCGTGCTATTGACCGGGGAGGCGTACTACGCTCTGCACACGGGGTGCTCTAGAGCCAGCCTGATCTACACCAACGACGCGAATGCGCAGGCCGAGGTGCCACCGCTCCTGGCCGCTTTCAAGGGCCATGGCGGAACTGTGCTTAGCAACCAGCAAATCACCGCCCATCAAACCTCCTATCTGAGCGAGGTCCAGGTTGCCTTTCAAGGCAATCCTCAGTGCATCTTCTTCCACGCGGACCCGCAGACGGCGAGCACGCTGTTCGCCAACGTCAAGCAGCTGGGCCATATGAACGTGCGCTTCATAACTGGGGACACCGGGGCCAGCCTGTCGATGGCACAAGCCATGGGCTTGAGCTTCGCTAGGCACTATCTCACGGGAATGGCAGGAACCACCCCCTACGGGGCCGCCGATTCCGCGTTCCTGAACGCATACCAGGCGGTTTGGCATACGCGCACGCCACTGCCCGCATCGCCGGCGATGTATGACGCAGTTGTGATAGCGGCGCTCGCGATGACGGCGGCCGGTACGAGTAACCCAGTTGTCTGGAGATCATATATCACCAAGATCTCCAACCCCCCGGGAACCGCGTGCTATACGTATCCAAGCTGTGTGAAACTGCTGAAGGCAGGAAAGAAGATCAACTATCAGGGCGCCAGTGGCAACGAGGACTTCAACCAATTCCACAACGTGTTCACCCCGCTTCAGGTGGTGCAGTTCGATTCCGCCGGCAAGCTTCACACGATCTACTCGATCAGCACTTCGGACTTGAATTCGTATTACTGATGAGCTGACGGGTGTCAGGCGGTGGGGTTGGGGCGGACCGGCCGCTCCGGCCCCACTGCTGTGGGTGGTGGCGTCGCTACGGGGAGGACTTGGGAGTGACAGCGATCGGCGACTCGGTTTGCAGTGTGGACGTTCTTCTTTGGGACGGGCCCAAGGTGGTCTGGCTTGCCTCCAGACCATAGTCCAACTCGGTGCGTCAATCGTGGCCAGTCGCCGCCAGTCCGGCAGTCAGCTTCCTTCGTCCCTGCGAAGGGGTGGTTGTGGAGCGCCAACTTATTGAGGCGGTGGGCAGATTGGTCGAAATTGAGGGTAAGCCAAGTAGCGTT
>JAKAWF010000201.1:5724-6401 GCA_021817025.1 bacterium | reverse complement strand
GATCTACTTCGCAGATGAAGTCGCCGTGCGCTCCGATCATCATGCCGGTACTAGCTGGGCTCCCGTGGGCGAGACTCCTGTGGTCACCAGCACCGGGGCTCGATTCTCATTGAACTTGATGTCTGCGGTCTCGCCCAAGGGACTGGTGCGGTTTCGCATCCTGCCGGCCCGGTTGACCGCTCCGGTCTTCGTCGACTTCTGCCGACGACTGCTGCACGACGTGGGTCGGCCCGTCTTCCTCATCGTCGACAGTCACGCCGTTCACCGTTCCAAGGCTGTCGCCCGCTACGTCGAGAGCACCGAGGGCAAGCTGCGTCTCTTCTTCTTGCCGCCATACAGCCCCCAACTCAATCCCGACGAATGGGTCTGGCGCAACGTGAAGGGGCACCGCTTGGGCCGCAGCCAGTTCGCAGGACCGGATGACCTCCGCCGCAAGGCCCTGTCAGCTCTCCGCCGCCTGCAACGACTCCCCGCACTCGCGCGAGGCTTCTTCCACGATCCCGATCTCCGCTACATCCTGGAATGATGTTGCTTTACTTACTTTCTGATTAGTAAGGATTGAAAACAAGCTGCACTGGGTGCGTGACGTCACATTTGATGAGGACCGTTCCCAGATCCGCACCGGGAGAGGAGCACAGTCGATGGCTGGTCTGCGCAACTTCAGCATCAGCTGCCTG
>JAKAWF010000201.1:0-5714 GCA_021817025.1 bacterium | reverse complement strand
CTGCGCCTGGCCGGCTGGGCGAACATCGCCAAGGCCTTGCGCCTCTTCTCCTCCGACTGGCACTACTCCCTCAACCTGCTGGGGATCTGAGCGCCGCTTTCCGGCCTCTGGCGGCCCTCGTCAAGGGCCGTGGCAGAAGCACGTCCTGGGTCGGACCGTGGCCCCTCCTCACGCAGTCCCGGCCCCTCCCCACCCCCCTCCGTGGCTGGCCCTTGGTCTCCCGATTACACCTTCACTCCTCTCCGGCCCCCACCGGGCCCCGGACTTTGACAGGGACCTGCGGACTGACTGGACCGGCGGACACGGGCGTATGATTTCAGAAGACTAGCGATAGGGATTTCGCTCTGCCATTCACGCAGCCTGCCGAGAATTCGATATTCCGAGGGGACTATCGCAATGACCCTAGTCCGGACCGTAGAGCTCCTGAAGTGTTCGCCTCGCGGTGGCAATCTTGAAGTAGCCGTCGTAGTGCCAACCAGGAACTCGGGTCGCACACTTGAGGCTTGTTTACGATCGCTGAGGAGCCAAGTCCCCCCGTGCCTCGTCGTGGTCGTGGACAACCACTCCACGGACGACACGGCCGCGATCGCGTGCCGGTACGCGGACACAGTAGCAGTGGCAGGCCCCGAGCGTTCAGCCCAGCGGAACGCGGGCGCAGAACTGACCACATCCCCAATTCTAGGTTTCATCGACTCGGACATGGTCGTCGGTTCGGGTGTCGTGGAACAGGCCACGAGCGCACTCCAGTCTGGAGCTGGGGGCGTTGTGGTCCCGGAGCGCTCATTCGGCGAGGGCTTCTGGGCAAATGTCCGCAGGTTCGAGCGCTCTTTCTATCACGGTAGCGACACTGTCGAGGCAGCGCGGTTCTTCCGGCGTGATGTCTTCGAAAGGGTCGGCGGCTTCGACGAATCCATGGAACCTGGACCAGAAGATTGGGACCTCACCATTCGGGTCCGCGAAGTGGCCGCAGTGACTCGGATCTCGGCCGGGATCGCGCATGACGAGGGTCGTCCGACGTTCTGGAACGCCTGTGCGAAGAAAGGATACTACGCTGCCGGCCTCAGATCCTTCGCGCGCAAGCATGGCCGCGCCAGTCTGTCGGTGCTTGATCGGCCCTATCTCCGTAGGCCGTGGATGATCTTCGCCCAAGGACCGCAGCTTGGTCTTGGCTTGGTGGCCTTGAAGGCGGGCGAGGCGACCGCAGTGGTGGCGACGACGATCCTGCACTCAGGGCCGCTGAGACGCGGCCGTGGGGAATCGGTGGACTGGCCTGGCACTTCCGGTGGCAGTTCCGCTTCGATTGGCGGTGCGCGCCTGGGAGGTGGGAAGGAGTTGGATGAGCCAGCGCCGCACGAGGGTCCACGCGATGACTGAGGGGTGTGGCTGTGTGCCCTGGTTTCGTCCGCAAGCCGATGCTGCCCTCGGCGGGCGCACCGCGAACTCCCAGCGCGGGGGAGCCAGACCTGGCGCTGGAGTACACCAGCCGATAGTGTGTGGAGGAGTGGGGCGGGAGGGGCGAAGATGATGAGACTCGGTCAGATGGCTGCCATTGGAAGCCAGTCGCTCGCTCTAGACCGCGCTCTGGCAAAGAGCGATATTCCGGCCGCGCTTCGGTGGCGGTTCCTGGCGGAGAAGGCGCGGGTCCTGCCACTTCTGCTGGGAGGGCATAGTGCCACACTTCATCTTGGTCACTTCAAGTTCGCGCTGGAAAGTACGAGTGGCCTTGGCACACTCCAATCCTGTCTGGTTGACGTACAGAGTGCGCTTGTCCTATCGGGTGTGCTGGATCCGAAGGGTTCCCAGCTCGTTGTGGATGTGGGCTCGAACGTAGGCCAGTTCGCAGCGGCGGTCAAGATGCTCTCTCCCGGAAGTCAGCTGCTTTGCTTCGAGCCAGACCCGACAGTCTTCTCATCACTGGCGCACAACGTTGACCAGCTACCGAATGTTCAAGCACGGTGCCTGGACTCGGCCGACAGTCGGGTGCGGCTGTGCTATACCGGCATGAACTATCTGTCATGTCCAGCTTCTATCCAAGTGGCGGTGGCTACGACCGAGCGAGGACGGTGAATGTGGACGTGGCTCGGCTTGACGATGTGCTTGTTGACAATGACTTCGTCGATCTCCTCAAAGTTGATGTCGAGGGATCGGAACTCGATGTTCTCCAAGGGGGTATCGAGGTCTTGAGGAGGACGAGGTACCTGCTTATAGAGATTGGTCTTGGTCGGGACACGCGGGGAAACAATCTTGAGTTGATGAGCCTGGTGCGAGACGCAGCACCAGGCGCGAAGATCATACGCTTCGGCCGACCCCTTGGTTCTCTTGCCGATCCAATTGCTCAAGATGTGCTGATATCCATGGATGGGCAAGGACGGCCACCCCCAGTGCCTGCGAATGGTGCTCTCAAGTGAGCCGCATCGCCGTGATCGGTGCCGGCTACGTCGGCCTCACGACAGCGGTGTGCCTGAGCCACCTGGGGCACACCGTCCATTGCGCTGATGTCCTGGCGGACCGGGTGGCTCTGCTTGAACAGGGGCAGCTGCCGGTTGTCGAAGAAGGCCTGGCGGGACTGCTGCAGCAGGGGATCGCGGCCGGGAGTCTTCAGTTCTCGACCGACAATGTCGAGGCGGTGACCCAGGCTGAGTTCACCTTCCTCTGCGTGCCCACGCCGCAGCAGCAGGACGGACGGGCCGACCTGCAATACATAGAGCGGGTCGCGGGTGAGATCGGCGGGCATCTGGCGGCGGAGTCGGTGGTCATCAACAAGTCCACCGTGCCGGTCGGGAGTGCTCGGGTTGTCGAGCGGGCGCTGGGACGCCCGGACGTGGCCGTGGTCTCCAACCCGGAGTTCCTGCGGGAGGGTTCGGCGGTCCACGACTTCCTGCACCCGGACCGCATCGTGATCGGGGCGGATGACGAGGCGACCGCGATCAGGGTCGCGGCGCTCTTCGTCCGCATCGGCGCGCCCTTGCTGGTCACCGACCCGGCGAGTGCGGAGATGGTCAAGTATGCCTCGAACGCCTTCCTGGCCACCAAGGTGTCCTTCGTAAACGCGGTCGCCAACCTCTGCGAGGCGGTGGGGGCGGACGTCCGGCAGGTGGTGCTGGGGATGGGATATGATCGTCGTATCGGGTCAGAGTTCCTGCGCCCTGGACCCGGATGGGGTGGCTCGTGCTTTCCCAAGGACACCTCTGCATTGGTCCACATCGCCGAAGACGCCGGCTACGACTTCAGGCTCTTGAAGGGCGTCATAGCCGTGAATGACGACCAGGCTGAGCGCACCATCGCCAAGGCGGTTGCGTTGGCTGGAGGTGCGATCGAGGGCAAGACCGTCGCTCTCTGGGGCCTCACGTTCAAGGCGCGGACCGACGATCTGCGAGGCTCACCCGCGGTGGCCATCGCGCGGCGGCTCAGCGCCCAAGGGGCCCGGGTACAGGCCTACGACCCGACCGTGGACCATCCGCTGGAGGGGATGGAGGTCTGCACCGATGCCTACGCGGCCTGCGTCGGCGCCAGCGTGCTCGTGGTCGCCACGGAGTGGGACGAGCTGCGATGGCTGGACTTTGCCAAGGTCGGCGACGTGATGGAGACTCGGGCCGTGCTGGATGCCCGCAATCTTCTGGAGCCGGCGATGCTCCGCCGCCTCGGGTTCGTCTACCAGGGGATCGGGGTCACGTGAGTCGAGTCGTGGTCACGGGCGGCGCTGGCTTTGTCGGCTCCCATCTCTGCGAGGGATTGGTGGCGCGTGGCGACGAGGTCGTCTGCGTTGACGACCTGTCGACCGGCCATCGCGCGAACCTCGCCGAACTGGATCGAGGAGCAGGATTCGAATTCATCTTCGCCGACGTGTGCGAGGGTGTGAACGTCGTCGGCCCAGTCGATGCGGTGGTGCACCTAGCGAGCCCCGCCTCGCCGCCTGAGTACCTGCGCCGGCCCCTGGAGACGCTGGCCGTAGGCAGCAGAGGGACCGAGGCCGCGATCAGGCTGGCTGCCGACCACGACGCCCGCTTCCTGCTGGCCTCAACGAGCGAGGTCTATGGAGACCCGCTTGTCCATCCCCAGCCGGAGAGCTACTGGGGCAACGTCAACCCGATCGGTCCTCGCAGCGTCTACGACGAGGCGAAGAGATTCGCGGAGGCACTGACGATGGCCTACCACCGCGCCCGGCACGTCAACGTCGGCATCGTGCGTATCTTCAACACCTATGGCCCTCGCCTGCGAGCAGGTGATGGCCGAGTGGTTTCGAACTTTGTCACACAAGCTCTAGCCGGCGACTCACTCACCGTTTACGGCGATGGAAGTCAGACCCGGAGCTTCTGCTACGTTGACGATCTCGTGCGTGGTCTCGTGGCCATGCTCGATGCGGACGCCACCGGCCCGATGAACCTGGGCAATCCGGTGGAATGTACCGTCGCCGCACTGGCCAAGTTGGTACTTGATCTGACTCACTCGTCGTCTGCGGTGGCCACCTTGCCGTTACCGATCGACGACCCTACACGTCGGCGTCCGGATATCTCCGTTGCGCGCCAGGTCCTCGGCTGGGAACCGGTGGTCGACTTGCGCCTCGGCCTGAGTCGTACCGTCGATTGGTTCCGAGCCAAGCCGCAGGACTGATTGCAGAGTGTTGCGGCTGAGAGGTACTCAAGGGCCAGTAGCCGGACGTGGAAGACTTCGGCCCCCTGCCCCATGCTGAGTGGTCCCCGACGGGAGTTCTCATGGACCACGGGGCGAACTAGTGGAGGCGGCGCTCGAACTCAGCACGGGTGACGCACCAGGCAAAGGGACGTGCGCGTGGGCGTGCTTCTAAGGCGAGCATGCGATGCTCCATTGGGGAGGGATCGTTGGTGGGGGCGTGGGTGAGCACCTTGCGCCTGACGACCCCGAAGTGAATTCCAGCGGGTGGCCGCCTGCCCGGACACTTGCAGGGAATCCCGGTCCTTGAGGACCGAGGGTGATGTCAACCGCCTTCCCCTGGCCCCAAGGCGTTGAAGGGCACCCTGACCGCAATCCAGGCCTGCTCCGCGATGGCGACCGGGGTGCGCCACCAGCCCCGCATGGTGGCCGTGGCACCGCCCCGAGCAGATGAGGGGACGGCCTTGTGCGAACTCTGGTCGCCGCCCGGTGCGAGAGGACGACAGGCCATCTGGGCGCGCTGATGCGAGCCTCCCTCAGGTATGCCCCCGGACCGGGTCCCGGCCGGGATCGGAGGCAGCTCCTCCACTGACGGATGGGCAGGTCCGTGGCTTCGCCCACCGGCTCCTGCGGGCGGACACGACGGGGATCCCCGAAGGCTGGGTGGGCCTGCTCCAGCGTGATCACATCGATGCCCGTGCGGTCGATCCCCGGCCGGCCCCAGCCCCAGTCCTGGTGGCGGGCGGCGTGAGCAACCCGCTGTCGGGTCGCCCGGGAGCGGACTTCGTCCAGGCACCCCGGAGAGGGCCGCTCCCTCCGCGGTAGTCCGGCTCAAGGACCCGCCCGCCCGGCTCGCAAAGGTGGCCGGCCGCAATCCGGAACGGCACCCGGGGGCGGGATCCGGGCGGTGGTACCATCCGGCCACCTCATGCGCACTCCCCGCTTCACCTCGGGCGTGACCCGTTGGCTGGTCCCCGGCCTCCACGTCAAGCGCTGGCTGGGGGTCACCATCGTCGCGGTGGTGGCGATCAGCCTGGGGATCAGCTACGCGCTCCGGGACTTCTACCTCCATGCCCGCCTCCCCG
>JAKAWF010000200.1 GCA_021817025.1 bacterium | reverse complement strand
TCCGATCTAGTCGTTGGTGAGATTGGCCTCCAGCGGGATCCTGACGAGGCGGCGGCCGGCCCTGGCCGCCGTGCTGGCAGCCCTGGTGGTCCTGTCCGGTGCCGCCCACTGGCTCGTGCACCGCACCCAGCCCACCGGACGGGTCCTGATCCTGACGGCGGTGGCGGCGCCGTCCACGCCTGGCGAGTTCCACCTCCAGGGGAAGCTGTCCAGCCTCGCACTGCGAGGAGCGGCCGGCAACCTGTCACTTCATCTGGACAGCTCCTTCTCCCTGACCAGGTCAGCGGTGGCCCCGGGACAGACTCGACGGCGGTGGTGGGGGTCCCCGCCGGCACCTACGGGACGGCGCGGCTCACCTACAGCCTGGGGGGCCGCCAGCTGGTGGCCGCCAGTCCGCTGCGCCTCCAGGTGACCGCCGGCCGGCTGGCCCCGCTGCTCTTATCCTTCAACCTTCACCGGGCGGGTGGGTCCTCCCGGCAGGGCGCCTACGGCGGCAATCAGGACGTTAGCTTCGGGCTCCAGGTCGCCGCCGGCACGGTGATGTCCGCGCCCACCATCACCCTCACCGACCAGTTCGGGAGTACGGTCAGCCTGCGCGAGTACCGCGGCAAGGTGGTGATCCTGGCCAACTTCCTCACCGAGTGCCAGGAGACCTGCCCTTTGGTGGCCGCCGCCCTGCTCCAGCGGGCGGTCTCCCTTGGCCCGCGGGATTGAGAGAGCGCCTGCCGTGCCCCCGCAGCCGCCGGATCATCCGCATAATGCCTGGGCCACCGCAGCGAGTGGACGACCATCCGATGCACCGCGGAATCGGACGCACGCCCCAATGGTCACGCCCCGGAGTCACCACGACGGCCGGCCCGGCTGGTGCCCGATAGTCTCTGTAGAGGACACTATTGGCCGATGAGCAGGGCCACCCCGAACGAACAGCTAGCGGCCAATCGGGCCAACTGGGACGAACGGGCCGGCCTCCACTTGGAGTCCCGTTTCTACGATGTGGATGGCTGGCTGCGGGAGAGACGGGAGCCGGCACGGCGGGAGATTGACGCCCTGGGTGATGTCGCGGGGCTGCGCCTATTGCACCTCCAATGCCACATCGGTCTGGACACCCTTGCCTGGGCCAGGGTCGGCGCCCGGGTGACCGGGCTCGACTTTTCCCCTGCGGCCATCGCCGCCGCCCGGGAGATCGCCGACCGCGCGGGCCTTGCTGGTAGGTCCGAGTTCATCTGTGCCGACGTCTACGAGGCCGTCGAGGCCCTGGGCCATGGCACCTTCGACGTCGTGTACGTCAGTCTTGGCGCTCTGTGCTGGTTGCCGAGCGTTGACCGCTGGGCCGAACAGGTCGGTTTCCTGGTGGCCCCTGGCGGCCGATTCTACCTTCATGACTCCCACCCGCTGGCGGGGTCGCTGGACGCGGAAGGCCGGGCTCTAGAGCTGACCTACTTCGAGCAACCCGAACCGTACGCCGACGACTCTGGCCTGACATACACCGACGCCAGCCGTCCGCTCACGAACCAGCGCACATACGAGTGGAACCATGGCATCGGGGAAACGGTCACCGCGCTCATTCGGCATGGCCTTCGCTTGGAGTGGCTTGCCGAGCATGACTGGACCGTCTGGCCGCAGTTCCCCTGGCTCGTGCCCAGCGGCGACGGGACCTGGGCCCCTCCGGCCGACCGGCCCCGCCTGCCATTGACGTTCAGCCTCCTGGCGAGCCGGCCGAGCGAGCCTCCGCCCGGCGCGGAAACGTGAGGCACGAGCCCCTGGCTTGGCCCCGGGCCATCCGCGCTGGTCTTCACCCATCTCCAACAGTCGTCAGACCCGGCACCGCCAGGTCCGCCCGGCTCAGACTCCGCCAGGCCACCGCTGCGGCCACGACCGAGATGGCTCCCCCACCAGTACGGGGGTGGACCGGGAGCAGCTGCAGGGAAGGGTGCAGATCGTGGAGGTGACCCAGGACCGCCAATTCGCTTTGTGAAAATCGGCGCTAGACCCAGGAGGGACTGCTCTTGTCGGCCTTCTTGGCTCCCCGTCCAAGGGGGTGGTCAGATTTCATGGCCGCCAGTGGTCAATTCCCGTGGCCGCCACCGGTCAGATTCATGGCCGGCTCCGGTCAGAATCTCGTGGCCCCCGACACACCATTCGGAGGTCGCCGCCTGACCCCACACGTCCAGACATCCGAACCTGCGCCAACCGATCTGGGCTCGGGATCAGCTCCAAGCGAGCCCGGCCTACCCGACTCGCGGGGTAGAACCGTTCCCCATCAGATTGCAAAGTTAGCCCCCCTTCTCGGTCCAGAGGGTGCCCGATTGCGGGCAGACCTCGTGAGCGCGCTTGCCCGAGCAGGCACGTCCCGGGTGTCCCAGGCGACTTGGGCCTACCGCCCTGAACCGTTGCGGCTGGGGATCTCGTCCGCCCTGCTGCCAGGGCACCGTGACCACGGCAGGGGCCCACGGGACTGCAGGGGGGCGTTCCGGTTCAACCGGCAGCACTCACACCGCCGCGGCCGGCTGTTCCACCCGCTCCTATGCAAGGCGCCCGGCGCCGGGCCCGTCACGTACCGGTCGCTACGCAAGGCTGGGAGAACCCGTCCGGCGCCACCTCCAGCGAGCGGCCCACGCCCCACTCCCGCGAGCCTTGACGTCGGATGGCCGTAACTCCCTTGGCATGGGGGGACACTCCCGGAGCGTCAGACGCCGACGGCACCAAGATGAAGACCCCACTTCAGCCAACTGGACAGTGCCTTCCCGTCCCCGGCCAATCTCGACATCTGGCCCCGTAACGTAACCTACGTGATACACTCGATCTATGGAGAGCAGCTACCACGAACGACGCCGAGCTGAGAGGATGCGAGATCCGGAGTTCCGGGCCGAGTATGAGCAGGCACGGGCGGAGATCGCTCAGGTGGACTCAATCATGCGCCGACTTGATCTCCTGCGGGTCGCATCCGGTCAATCGAAAGCCGCGCTCGCTCGCGGGGCCGGCATGAACCCAGCCACAGTCCGCCGGCTATTCACGGCCGAAGTCAACCGTGAGCACACGACCGTCGCGGCCCTCGCGAGCGCTCTCGGGGCACGTCTCGAGGTCGTCGTTCCAACCGAGGTTGCCCGAGGTTGACGTCGGCCTTCGCACGCGGTGGCATAGCTCGGAACCATCGTGCTGGCGGAGACTGCGTGGCAGGTCGTCTACCACCAGACTGCTGCTCGAGTAGTTCCTGCTGACGATTTCCTCCGTGGTTGCCCACAGAAGGTGCAGGCACGGCTGATCGCGGTCCTGGACGCAGTGGCCGAGGCGCCTCCCCCGCAGTTCTCCGGCGGCGGGCAGTGGGAAGCGATGCATGGGATCATGGCCGGCTATTTCGAGGCGCGGGCCCAGGGCCCAAATCGAGAACAGTTCAGGCTCTTCTGCATCCTCGAGAATGCCGACTCGACCGAGCTTCCTCGTCGCGGGCTGCCGGGACCATCGATCGCCGTGATGACAGGGATGCGTAAGCCGCCGTGGATGACGACGTTCACCCCGGCGGATTACCTACGTGTACAGGCCATTGGGACTGCCTACCTCGCGACCGTGCCCCGCCGCATTGCCAGGTAGCTGGCGAGCGTTTCGTACAGGCTGTGCGCAAGATGTTGGCGATTCCGAATTGTGCGGAGTTTCGCGGCAGGACCGGAGCTCCGCCGGACCTCCCGCGGCGGACTGTCATGGACCCACGCCTCCCAGTGGCGAGCGTTGTGCGCCGGACCCAACGGGCGGGGTACAGTTCTACCGTGGCCGCTTTGCAATTCGGACAGTTCGATGACTTCGAGATGGAGATCTATCTGACGGAGATCCATCACCAGGTCGAAGCTGCTAGCCTCGCGATCACAGAGCTCAACGGGTCCCTGGCGCGGTCAGGAGCAGGGACCGTACCTCGTGCCTTCGCGAGTGCGCAGGCGCTGCTCGGCGCTGCGGCCATGCTGTCGAAGCTCCTGTGGCCGACGCCGGGTGGAGTTGACAGCCCCGGCCGACTGCTGTCACCCGGGGCAGCCGAAGGCGGCGCGCGGGCGCGGGCGCGGGCGCGCGGAAGAGAACTCCGACGCGTTCTGGATAATCTCAAGGCACCGTCGCCGCTGGAGACGCGGCGAGTGCGAAACGCGTTCGAACACTTTGACGAGCGCCTCGACAAGTACTTGTATGACAGTCGCGGCGGCCAGCGTTTGGTTGTGGACCGAAACATCGGCCCGGCGAACATGGTCATGACCCCCTCCGGCCCTCCCCGGTACCTTCGTCATATCAACCCGGTGGAGGGCTCGATCTCGGTCCTGGACGACAGCGTCGCGGTTCAGCCGTTGGTTGATGCCATAGCCGATGTTGGGAAACGCGCGGAGAGAGCGTTGGATGCAATCGGAGCGAGCCGCACCACCGCAAGGCTCGTCTCCCGGACTGTCTGCCCGGACGCCCGCGAAGCCCCCCGTCGAGACCCCTCGTAGCTCACCGACCCAGGAGCCTGTGTGAGCATGGAAAGTCGGTTCCGAAAGTAGGGTTTCCCGGCCCTCCGTTTTCGCGAGACCAGGCCGAGAAGAGCGAGCTCTGGCCCCTCACCGCCAGCACCCAGCCCAACTGCCGCAACCCGTGTTCGAAGTCGCCGGTGATCGCGGTCATGGCCATGATGAAGAGGTTGCCGAGGGGGTGGCCCCGCAGGGAGCCCTCCTCAAGCGGTACTGCGGTAGTTCTGTCGGATGGCGACTGTCCGACGGACGGTGGAAGTGTGGCCGGTGCGATCGCAAGGTGCCGGCGACCGCGGGCACCATCTTCGACAAGATCCGCACACCGCGCGCGATCTGGTTCGCCACTGCCTGGCTCATGGGCAACGGCAAGACGGGCGCGTCGGCTACCCGAGTGCGGCGTGAGCTGGAGCCTGGCTCGTACTTGACCGCGTGGGCGATGCTGCGCGGCGATGTCGAGGTCGAGCCGGTGAGGGTCCGTCGCCATGAGCACTGGGGGGGCCCGGGCACTTGGGCCAAGGCGCTCCCAGCTTCGCTCTGAGCCGCCCGTGTGCGTGGCTGCGGCGAGGGTGTCACTGGCACCTTGGGCGGCCGGGTCGCGCGGCTCCAGACCTTCTCCATCATCGAGTCCAGTCCATCAGGCATGGGCTGCCGGCCACGGGCGCCTCAGCTGCCCCCGCCCTGCCCCCATCCCGGGTGTCCCAGGAGACTCCGCCCTACCGACCTGACCAGTTGCGGCTGGGAATCCCGTCCGCCCTGCTGCCCGGGGACCGGAACCACGGCCGGGGCCAGAGGGACTGCGGGGCAGGCCCTAACTGCGGGCCCAAACCCTCTTCATCAGGATCTGGGCCAGCTTGTCGGAGTCGTGGTGGGTGGTGATCCGAGTGCTGGCGAGGTCTGCCAGGATGTACTTGGGGCGGGCGCCCCGGGCCACGATCCGCTTGCGGTCGAAGACCACCCGCCTGATCCCAGCCTCCTGGGCGGCCAGCGAGAGGGGCATCGAGAGGTTGCTGTTGGCGACCACGCAGTCGAACAGCCCCGGCCCCACGTACCGCTCCAAGGTCTCGAAGTGGTCGTGGATGGAGTAGCCGGCGGTCTCGCCCGGCTGGGTCGCGACGTTGCAGACGTACACCTTGATGGCGGGTGAGCTGCGCAGGCTCTCCACCATCCCTTCCACCAGCAGGTTGGGCAGGAGGCTGGTGTACAGGCTGCCGGGCCCGATCACGATCATCTCCGCGTTCATGATCGCCAGCTGCGCCTCCGGGTTGAGCCGGGGGTGCTCGGGGACCAGGAAGACCTCCCCGATGGGGCCCTTGCCGGTGGGCACCCTGGACTCGCCCACCAGCACCTCGTCGCCGCAGACGGCGCACAGGGTCACGCTCTCCAGGGTGGAGGGCACGATCTGGCCCCTGACCGCCAGCACCCGGCCCGACTCCCGCAACGCGTGCTCGAAGTCCCCGGTGATCGCGGTCATGGCCATGATGAAGAGGTTGCCGAAGGCGTGGCCCCGCAGGGAGCCCTCCTCGAAGCGGTGCTGGAAGAGGTCGGTCATCAGCGGCTCCACGTCGGCCATGGCGGTCAGGCACTGGCGGAAGTCCCCTGGCGGCAGCACCCGGTACTCCTGCCGCAGCCGGCCCGAACTCCCCCCGTCGTCGGCCACCGTGACCAGGGCGGTGACGTTGCCGCTGTGCCGCTTGATCCCGCGCAGCAAAGTCGACAGCCCGGTGCCGCCACCGATGGCGACGATGCGAGGACCATTGCGCTGGCGGCGGAAGTCGTGGAGCCGCTCCACCAGGGCCTTGTCCCCGCCCGGGAAGGGGCTCAGCAACGACTTGGTGAGCTTGTAGAGGCCAAGGCCCAGCAGCAGCAGTCCGATGGCGGCGAACAGGATGGCCCGCACCCAGCGGGGCCAGAACTGGAGGGTCAGGTAGTAGGTGAAGGCGGGGAGGCGGGCATGGAGGTAGAAGTCCCGGAGCGCGTAGCTGATCCCCAG
>JAKAWF010000199.1 GCA_021817025.1 bacterium | reverse complement strand
TCTTCGCTCACGCTGCTTCAGTCCCCTGGGAACACAGGTTTGGGCTGCCTGGCCCGACCACCGGCCACGGGTGCTCCCACAATGGCCGAGATTGGCCAAGGAGGCCGGCAACTGTTGGCAACCCGGTGTCCTCGCGACGCCGGGTCCTCTCCCCCGCCCGCGGCAGCCGCGGTCAACGGCCAGCGTCCGGAGGGGGGTGCCCCCCAAGCCGGCGTCGCCACGGCACCCGGCCAGGTCCCAGGCTCGGTCCGCTGCTCGCCCATCGCCCGTGGGCTCTGCCAGACCGTCCGATCACCTCGACGGCCCAGAGATCCCGCGCCCCGCCGCCGGGCCCTCAGATGGGCTGGAACCGGGCGGTGAAGTGGCGCAGCGCGGCCGGCTCCTGGACCATCCGGTAGCCCGGCAGCGAGGTCGCGTCCCGGGCGACCTCGCCCACCACCTCGATCACGTAGTCGATGTGGCTCTGGGTGTAGGTCCGCCGTGGGATCGCCAGGCGCACCAGGTCCATCGCGGCCGGTTGCTCCGACCCATCAGGGTGGCGGCCGAACATCACGGTCCCGATCTCCACGCTGCGGATCCCGCCCGCGACGTACAGCGCCACCGAGAGCGCCTGGCCCGGGTACTGCAGAGCAGGGATGTGGGGCAGCAGGGAGCGCGCGTCGAGGTAGACGGCATGCCCCCCGATCGGCTTCACCACCGGCACCCCCAGGGCGTCCAGCGCATCCCCCAGGTAGGCGGTGGAGCGGATCCGGTAGCGCAGGTAGTCGTGATCCACCGCCTCCCGCAGACCCTGGGCGATCGCCTCCAGGTCCCGGCCCGCCAGGCCGCCATAGGTGGTGAAGCCCTCGGTCAGGATCAGCATGTTGCGGCAGCGCTCGGCGAGAAGGTCGTCGTTGAGCGCCAGCCAGCCGCCGATGTTGCCGAAGGGGTCCTTCTTGGCGCTCATGGTCATGCCGTCCGCCAGCGAGGCCATCTCCCGGACTATGTCGGCGACCTCGCGAGAGGACTGGCCGGGCTCCCGCTCGTGGATGAACCAGGCGTTCTCGGCGAAGCGGCAGGCGTCGAGAAACAGGGGGACCCCGAAGCGACGGCAGAGGGCACTGGCCCCGTGCAGATTGGCCAGCGAGACCGGCTGGCCGCCGCCGGAGTTGTTGGTGATGGTGACGAAGACGACCGGGACGGCGGCGGCGCGCTCGCTCAGCAGGGCCTCCAGGGCGTTCAGGTCGATGTTGCCCTTGAAGGGGTGCAGGGCCCCCGGATCCAGGCCCTCGGGGATGACCATGTCGACGGCCTCGGCGCCGGTGAACTCGACGTTGGCACGGGTGGTGTCGAAGTGCGTGTTGTTGGGGATCACCTTTCCCGGGCCCCCGATGACCGAGAAGAGGATCTTCTCAGCGGCCCGCCCCTGGTGGGTCGGGATCACGTGCCGGAACGGGAACAGCTCCTGGACCGCGGCCTGGAACCGGAACCACGACGGAGAGCCGGCGTAGCTCTCGTCGCCGTGCTGGATCGCCGCCCACTGGTCGCGCGACATCGCCCCGGTGCCGGAGTCCGTGAGGAGATCGATGAGGACGTCGTCGGCATGCAGGTTGAAGAGGTTGTAGCCGGCCTGCCTTATCGCCGCCGAGCGGTCCTCTCCGGTCGTCAGCCGGAGCGGCTCCACCGAGTGGATGCGGAACGGCTCGATGATGGTGCGGAACTGGTCCCCCATGGCGAGATGGTAGCTGTCGGCGAGGGTCGGGGCCGCGCCCTCAGCTCGGGCCCAGCCGCCCGGCGTCGAGCTGGGCCTCCATCTCGGAGGGCTCGCGGGTGGGCAGCCGGCAAGTGAACTGACGGCACACGTAGGCGGTGGGCGCCTCTTCCAGCAGCGGCCGGCGCAGCACCAGAGGCGGCCCGGACGTCGCCTCCAAGGCCCCGGCCGGCACCCGTCCCACCCCCACCACCAGTTGGGGCCGGTGGGCGCCCCGCGCCCGCCTCAGCAGCGGCAGGTGGGCGTGGGCTTCGGTTCCGGTCAGGATGGCCAGCTCGCTCATCCCGCCAGCCCACAGCTGCCCGGTCAGGAGCAGCCCGCCGAAGGCGGCCGGGGCGCGCCCCGCAGCGGGCGAGAGGGACCCCAGGGCCGCCGCCGCCCGCTCCTCCCAACGCATCTCCCCGGTGAGGGCGCCCAGGCGCAGGCAGAGCTCGACCATGAGCGACAGTCCGGATCTCTGAGCCCCGTCCTCGAGACCCATCGGCCGACCGGTGAGGAGCGGGTCGTGGCCGGCCGCGGTGTCGAACCAGAGCTCGCTTGCGGGATCGCGGTTGTCCGCCTCGGCCACCTCGGCCAGCTCGAGAGCCCAGTCGAACCACTCGGCCCGGCCGGTCGCCTCGTGGAGCGCCAGCCCCGCCAGCCCGCTCGCGGCGAGATCCTCCAAGCTGGCCTGGAAACGGGCCTCGCCACCCTCGATGACGTGCTTCAGGCGGCCGTCGGGATCGCTGCCCACACTCCGGAGCAGCTGGCCTGCCTGGACTGCGGCCGCCAGATAGCGCGGCACGGCGGTCGCCACTCCCAGCTCCGCCAGGGCCGCCACCGTCAGCGCGTTCCAGCCCACGACCACCTTCTCGTCCCGAGTCGGCTGGGGACGGGAAGCGCGCGCTTGCAGGAGCGTCCGGCGAACCTCCTCAAGGCGCTCTTTGTCATCGGCGAAGCGGGCGGGCTCGCCGCCGCCCCACCGCCGGGCCGCCTGGAGCACGTAGCGTCCCTCCACCCGGGCATCCCGGTCCAGGCGGAGCAGCCGTTGCAGGTCGTCTCTGGAGACTGCCTCCTCCAGCTCCCCTCGGTTCCACAGGTAGGTCAGGCCCTCTCCACGCTCGCTGTCAGCGTCCAGACTGGCGGCGAAGCCCCCGCCGGGAAGGCCCAGCCCCTGGAGCACGAAGTCGGCCGTGGAGCGGGCGGTGGCGAGCGCTTCGGGGCGACCGTGCAGCTGATGGAGGTGGAGGTAGAGGGAGATCAGCTGGGCCTGGTCGTAGAGCATCTTCTCGAAGTGCGGCACCGCCCAGCGCCGGTCCACCGAGTAGCGATGGAAGCCGCCTCCGAGCTGGTCGTGGATGCCGCCCTCCGCCATCCGAGCCAGGGTCAGGTCGACCGCCCTGCCCGCCGCTCCATCGCCCGCCATGGCGGCGCGAGCGAGCAGGAACTCCAGCAGTGGCGCCTGAGGGAACTTCGGCGCCCCTGCGAAGCCGCCGTGGAGCGGGTCGACGGCCGCCACCACGGCCGCCGCGGCCGCCCCCAGCAGGCGCGCGTCGGGCGCCTCCCGCCGGGCGGGGGAGACGGAACGTGGGGCGCCCAGCGCCGCCGTCAGCTTGGCCGCCACCAGCTCGGTCTCGGGGCGGCGCTGACGGTAGGCCTCATCGACCGCCTCCATCACGCGCGGAAAGGAGGGCAGGCCGTGGCCGTCCGCCGGGGGGAAGTAGGTGCCGGCGTAGAAGGGCCTGCCGTCGGGGAGCAGGAAGACCGTCATCGGCCAGCCGCCCGAGCCGGTCATCGCCTGGAGCGCCTCCATGTAGATCCGATCCACATCCGGGCGCTCCTCGCGGTCCACCTTGATGGAGACGAAGAGGCGGTTCTGGAGCTCGGCGAGCTCGGGGTCCTCGAAGCACTCGTGGGCCATCACGTGGCACCAGTGGCACGAGGAGTAGCCCACGCTGAGCAGGATCGGGCGGTCCTCGGCGCGGGCCCGGGCGAAGGCCTCCTCCCCCCACGGATACCAGTCGACCGGATTGGCCTGGTGCTGGCGCAGGTAGAGGCTGGACTCCTGGGCGAGCCGGTTCATGATCGTCAGGGTACCGCCGGGGTGGGGGCCGCCCGTCCGGGCAGGGCCGCTCCGGCCAATTTGGACCATCACCATCGTGTATAATCGCTTCATGGCGTCGACCAAGGATCAGGCTGAAGAGGCCGTGGAGACCCATCGGGCTCTAGCGAGGTGGACGCGGGTGGCTCTGCTGACGAGGCTTCGGGAGTCTGCTGCCCCCCTCGACGTGCGGGAGCTGGCCGAGGACACGGGAGTCCACGTCAACACCGTGAGATTCCATCTCGAGGTGCTGGCCAAGGCGGGCCTGGTGTCCTCTGAGTTCGAACACCGTCCCCAGCGCGGCCGCCCGCGCCAGGTCTGGCGGGCCACAGCCACTGCGGCCCCGAGCCCGGAGGAGGGGTACCGAATGCTGGCGGAAGTCCTCGCCGGCTACCTGCAGGCAAGTGTGCAGGACCCCGGCCAGCTGGGTCTCGCGATCGGCACCTTGTGGGGCACCCAGCTCAGCAGCGCGCCGGTGGAGAACCAACGGCAAGGGCTGGACCGGGTGGTGGACATGCTGGCCAGGCTGGGCTTCAGCCCCGAGCGGGTGGAAACCTCAGATGAGACCCAGCTCCAACTCCACTCTTGCCCCTTCTTGGAGGTGGCCCGAGGCAACAGCCGGCTGGTCTGCTCGGCCCATCTGGGGTTGCTGCGGGGAGCGCTGGCCGAAGCCGGGGTTCCGCTGACAGCAAAGACCCTGGAACCGCTGGTGGAACCGTCGCTCTGCATCGCTCACCTGGGCGCCCAGGAGCGTTCGCCGGTGGAGGTGGCAGGGTGAGCGCGGTGGAGAGGCAGGTCGTGTTGGGGGATGCGGCCATCGAGGAGGCGGCCCGGGACCGGCTCCTCGAGGTGTACGACCCCGAACTGGGAATCGACCTGGTGAACCTGGGGTTGGTATACGAGCTCGCCTCGGACGGCGGGGTCCTCACCGTGGCCATGACTCTGACCACCCCCGGATGCCCCCTGGGGGGGAGCATCCCCGATCAGGTCCGGTGCAGCCTGGAGACCATCCCCGGCGTGCGTGAGGTCCAGGTGGAGCTGATCTGGGAGCCGGCGTGGGAGCCGGAGATGATGAGCCCCGCCGCCAAGCATGCTCTCGGCTGGGGGTGAGGTGGAGGGATGGCAGAACTTGACGTTCGCGACCTGATGGCCCAGGGAGGCGATCCATTCGCGGTGATCATGGCGGCCGTCGCCCAGCTGGGACCCACCGAGCCCTTGGAGCTGGTGGCCCCGCTGGACCCGGTTCCGCTGTACACCGTGCTCGAGGCGCGCGGCTACGCCCACCAAACCGAGGACCTCGGTGGAGGGGACTACCGCGTCAGGTTCACCCCCGCCCAGGCGCCGTCCGATGCCTGAGGGCATGACGGAACGGGCGCTGGTCACCTGCGCCACGGCGCTCTCAGCCGCGGCCGACCCCGCCTCAGGACCGGCGCTGGTGCTGTTCCAAAGCGACCAGGTTCTGGCGCTGTTCATCGATCTCGAGCCGGGGCGGGAGCTCCCGCCCCATCGCCCGGAGACAACTCTCGTGCTGGCCGTCCTGGACGGCATGGGGCAGCTCCTGGTGGACGACCAGATCCGGCCCGTGCGGACTGGTGACCTGGCGGTGGTGCGAGCCGGTGTGGCAAGGGGACTTCGCTGTCTCGATGGCAGACTTCTCGCCCTTGGAGTGGTCACCCCGGTTCCGGGGCCGGACGATCATCGGCCGGCCGATGGCGTGGCCTGGCCCGATGAGCCCGTGGCTGATGATCCTGGCGACGTGATCCGGGCCGAGCATCGCGGGTTGACGGCCGGGGTCGCCGATCTGGGCCGCCTGGCGGCTGTCGCCGGAAGCCTGGATCGGGCGCAGCTCCGCCGGCAGCTCACGGCGGCCGTTCGCTTTCTGCAGGACGACCTGCTGCCTCACGCCGCCGCCGAGGAGCGGCTGGTGTATCCGGCTGTGGAAGAAGTCCTTCGGGCCCGGGGAGGGGCCACCAACTCGATGGCGCTCGACCATCGGCGGATCGAGGCTCTGGCCACCGACCTGGCGCTTGCCGCTGCGGCCCCGAACGTGCGCCGGCAGGAGGCCGCGCGCCTGCTCCAAGCGCTGTTTGCCGTCGTGAGCCTCCACTTCGACAAGGAGGAGGAGGACTACCTGCCCCAGCTGGGCCGGCTGGGTGCCGCCGAACGCCGGGCCCTGATCGCCGCCCTGCGGGGCCCTCACGGCCGGGAGGCTGAGCCGAGGACGACCGCCGGAACTACGGATGGCCGGGCGCGATGACTTACAGGATGCGAGGAGGAGCGGAGTGGAAGACCTGACTTTTGAGGTGATGACGAGGTGGAGCGGCGGCGGCCGCGAAGCCGTCGGCACAGTTGAGACCGGAGACCAGGTGCTGGCCTGGTCGGTCCCCTCCGGGATGGGTGGACGGGGTGAGGGCAGCAGCCCTGAGGAGCTGCTGGCGAGTGCGGTCGCCACCTGCTACACCGGGACATTCAGCTCGCTGCTGAGCCGTGACGGTCTGCCCTGGGAGCGTGTCCATGTGAAGCTGCACGAGACCGTCGTCGGTAATCCCACCCGGATAGCCCGCCTGCTGGCGACCCCGAACATCCTGGGTGGCGATCCTGGCCGGATGGAGGAGTATCAGCGCACCGCTGAGCTGGCGCGCGGCCTCCTGCCGGCGCACG
>JAKAWF010000198.1 GCA_021817025.1 bacterium | reverse complement strand
GGTGCCGCCGTCACTGGCGTTCGCCCGCCACCCTGTGAGCACCAGAACCGGCCATCCGAGAGCCGCCAGCCCCCGTGGCAGCCGCGGTCAGGACAGGTGCAGCCCTCCGGCCAGCTCGGCCACTCCAGGTGGTCCACCGGCAATCGGCGCCGGTCGGGAACCGGGACGGGAACCCCCCGGTCGACCGGGGTAGTCCTTGCCAGCTTCGGGCGCGGACCTCACCACCAGAGTGGGCGCCGCTCAAGCGGATATCCCGCGGCATGGAAAACCGGCTCCACAAAGTCCGCGACGGGCGCAGGGCCTTTGGCGAGGTCCTCCGGACCCAGCGGGTCCGGGCGGCCCAAGTGATGGCGATCCTGCGCAACCTGGCCATCAGCTGCCCGCGTCTGGCCGGCCGCCGCCCCATCGCCTCCTCACTGCGCTGGGTTGTCCGCTCCCCGACGCGAAGGCTCGTCTTGATCGGCGTCTGACCCACTGCCAGGACACCCCTCCGCCTTCCTCACAGGCCCTGCTGGGTGGGGGTGGCGGACGGGCGGCCCCCACCGGCCACTTCCCCCCTCGCCTGCCCGTGACCCGGCCATCTCCCCGCAACTCGCCACCCTCGCTCCCCTCCGCCAGCCCGGTCGGGAACTTCCCGGCGGACTTCGAAGTGATCTCTGAGGCTGCGCCGTTCAGTTCGGCTGTCCGCAACTCTCCTGTTCTCCCTGCCGCTTTACATCCCGGCCGCTGCGGTGCCGGGACGGTTCAAACGGCCATCGGGGAGCTGGATCCCGGCCCAGGGAACTCCCAGGGGGGAGGGCGGGAAGACGGCAACTAGCGAGCGGTGTTCCGGCCCGCCGCGGACACCCGGACGGGGCCATTCAGTCGACCCAGATCCGATGCCGCTATCCGTCCCGAGCCGCCGGCGTGGGGCTGGACCCAGTGGCTGGCAGAGTGGGTCGGGGGGTGGGTTGGCGCCCCGCTGGGCGCCGCTGACTGGGTGGCCGCCGTGGCGCTCCCATGCCCTGAGGAACTGGGGCTGGGGTGCGTGGCGGAGCGTCCGGGAGTGCCGGTGGGCTTGCCCTGGGCGCCGGGGCGTGCGGAGGAGCTGGGAGTGGCGTGGGGGGTCGGGTGTCCCGGAGGACTTGCCTTGCCGTGGCTGGCGCCGGTTCCGTGACCGCTCCCGGAGTGGCCGGCACCGGGAGTTGGGGCCGCTCCAGAGGAGTGGCCGCGGGCACCGGACGGGCTGTTGGAAGGCTGGGCCGCGGATCGTCCGGGCCCCGCCTTCTTGACGCCGGGGGAGCCGCCGGTGCTGGGCCCGGGGCAGTGGGAGGTGGAGCTGCCGGAGATCGGCGAGGACCCGGACTGACCAGGCTGAGGGCTCGGGCAGGAGCTGGCAATCGGCGTCGGCACCGTTCCCAGGGGCGCCCCAAATGGGGCCACGCCGAGAATCCGGGCGGCGACCGCAGCGGTCCCCCCCACCAGCAGCGCGGCGGACGCGAGCGCCACGAGCCCCGTCCCCGTCAGGGGCCACCGCCACCGGATCGGCATTGAGGGGGGTTTCTCCCTCCGCTCTGACCTGGCGGCGAGGTACCTGGGAGCGGTGGGGGTGGGCGCCGACTCGAAGGATGCGAGCCGCTGCTCCAGCTCGGCCTCGATCCAGCGATCGAACTGCTCAGCCATTGGAGGCCCGCAGAGCCGCGGCCTTGTCGCCGCTCGCATCCGCCGCCCGGGCAGCGGTCCTGTTGCTCACGACGCTCAAGCCTCCCACCTGGTCACCCAGCTCCGCCATCAGGCGCGTCTTGGCGGCGGCCAGGCGCGACGCGACCGTCCGCTCCGGGATGTCCAGCGCGGCCCCGATCTCACGGTTGCTGTACCCGTGGAGGTGTCGCAGCACGATCACCGCCGCCTGCCTGGGGGGCAACTTCTGCAGCGCCTTCAGAAGATCAAGGGTGTCCGAGGTCGCGGCGACGTCCGGTACCGTCTGCGGCCGCCCCAGTCGCCGGATGGTCTCTCCGACCTGGCGCATGGCCTGTCGGCGCCGGTGGGAGATGGCCACGTTGATGGCGATGCGGTGGAGCCACGCCTGGGCGGGAGCCTCCGGCCGAAACTTGGGCCAGGCGACATAAGCCCTCTCGAAGCTCTCCTGGACGCAGTCCTCCGCCTCCGTGGCATCCCCCACGATGGCGGTCACGGTCTGGAGGAGCCTGCCTCGGAAGTCACGGTAGAGCCGATCGAAGTCGGCTGCTGAGCCCGGCTGGTAGTCGGTGCCTTCCACATCTTGCAGTTTGCACCAACCAGACGACCCGCGGCCCCTCTAGCTGGTGCCCACGATGAACGATTTGGTCACACTTTCCCCGGGGGCCCTCCGATGGGGGTCAAGTCACATAGTCGATCGCGGTGGCGGTGATGGAGGTCGGGCCGAGGCCGAAGAAGCCTCCGAAGCTGACGTAGGGGATGGAGACGGTAATCTGGCAATAGGAAGACGATGGCGTGCCGCTCGGCGCCGAGGTCCCTCCGGGAACGGCAGTCCCCCCCCCGTCGGTGAGGGACAGAGATGCGGCGAATGGTCCCGCCGCCGCCTTTGCGGCGCTCAGCATTCCGATGGGAGGAGTCGAACCCGGAAACTGGGGCGCGGGAGCCGTACCTACTGGTGATCCCGATGGGACCGCAAAGTTCTGGGCCGCCACGCCCCAGCGTGCCGCGGCCTGCGCCGCCTGGTTGGCCACCTGCACCTCCAGGACATACATGGAAGCGCTGAAGACTCCGAACACAAGTGCGAAGAATAGGGGAGCGATCAGGGCAAACTCCACCATGGTGGCCCCCAGCTGTTGGCGGCCCGGACCACGGGGCCGCTCCCCTCGGGCAGCCTGCCGGGACGCGTGTAGACGATGCCCAGTGATCATCAAGCGCCCGGGACTATCAGGACTTCCGCGGTTGCCCTTATCGCCACGGGAGACGGGATGAGCGGGGTAAGCATGGGAAGCTCGCAGACCACTGTGACCGGTTGGTCGTAAGGCACGGAACCGCCGGTACTGCTTCCGGCGGTGACGAAGACGCTTGCCGCTGGACACCCCAGAATGCCGCCACCGCCAGCATTGCTCTTGGCGATCTCCGTCAGTTGGGCATCGGTGTAGGTAGACCCGTTCTCCGAGGCATAGAGAGCCGCCTGCCGAGCCCCATCGGCCACTTGAATACCCACGAAGTAGGCGCGAGCCAGGTCAGTACCTCCAGCCAGCAAGAAGAGCAACAGAGGAAGGACCAAGGCGAACTCCACCAGGCTCTGGCCACGCTGTCTGATCACGATCTCACGCTACTGCCAGATATAGGGAGCAACCGGTTGGCTGCTGGAAGAAGGTGATGAGCAGCCAGTGTCCCGGACTGGGCAGATCGTAAGGCCCGATACGCCAGTGACGATGGAGTTAACCGTACCCGTGACCGTGGACGCCGGGTCACTGCTGTTGATGGTGACGCTGACAAAGCCCTCTACTAGGAGGTCGAAAGTTCCCTTGGCGGCAATGGCCGGACAGCCCGAGCCGGAAGGGATGGTGGAATCGAATGAGTACACAGTCTTTATGAGAGGCACCAGCACGGTGGTTCCCGCTGCCGGTGCCGCAGAAGATGCTCCGCCGTCGCCCGAACCAGGTCCGGTCTGAACGCACTCGGTGCTGGAGCTCAGCGTTAGTGGGCCCGGCAGTTTGAAGTAGCCTTTGAATGATCCGCGCTCGCTGGAGGGACCGTAGGCGGAAGGCCCGCACGTGGTCTTATCCCACTGCGGGCTGAGGAGGGTGACCTGATCCTTGGCGGCGAGCGTGGTGCCGCCGGGGCACAATTCGTACCAGACGCCGAAGGGTGCTCCGCTGGTAGTTGCGGTCGCCGTTCCGATCAGGGCGATGGTGTGGGCAGTTTCGGTTGCAGAGTTGATGCCGACAACGCCCAAGACGGATGTGGGATGGGTATCGCTCACGGTGACTTCAACGCCTGACGGACCGACCCAGGTTCCAAGAGTGCAGAAGGAGGCGACCGAAGACCATGGGGCAACGGTCGCTGAACCTGTCTGGTAATTGACGAAGGTGACGCTTGGGGCTGATGTGGCCCGACCCTGGGCCGCGGCGGCATATTCCGCCAGCTGGGTGACGTCACCTGCAAGCGTGAGCTGACTGTACGTCCCGTCGCCGGTTCCAGTGACACCGGTAACGCACTGGCTGTAGTCCACCGCCAGCATGGTGGCGCCGGACTGGGCTGCGGTGTCTGAGCCGGCCTGAAGAGCTCGCTGGCTCACGAACGCCTGGCCGGCATCCAAAGCGAGGCCGGCGATGGCCACGATGGCCACCGCCGCCAGCGCGAACAGCACCGCCACCTGGCCGCGCTGCCCCTGACTGGAATGGGATCTCATGGTTGGATCACCTCTTTCTTGATGGGGGTTGAGTTGGCTGGGCGCCCTTGGTGATGCCCGGCGCGAGTGCATGGGCGCCCGGCATGGGCATCACCAACCGGTTGCCTGTGCTTCCCGCACCAGGGTGTCCAGACCCGGGCTCACCTCCGGGACCTTTGATCGCGCCCCGGCCCGCCACCGGCGGGGCGGTGGCACGTGAGTGGTCGCTGGCTCGATTCGCGGTCCCTCGGGCAGCCGTCGTCCGCGTCGCGGACACCCCATCTTGATAGCGGCCGGGGCGGACTTGACCCGCGGAGTTGGCGAGCGCCCCTGCCCCCGTCAGGCCGGTGGACACGTAGGCGCTGGGGCCAGGAGCATGGGGTGCCACGGGGTGGGAGGCGAGGCTCAGGCCGCCGGCCGTCGCCGCGACGGCCACCGTCCCCAGGCCGAACTTGGCCAGCGTCTCGGCTCCTTGGAGGGGCCCCCAGCCGGAGCGCGCTCGGCGCCCGAGGGGGCGGAAGGACAGGGCCTCGGAGGGCATCCCGCTCACGGCGAGCGCGAGCGGCAGCTCGGCCTCGAGCCAGCCATCGAACGCCGTCCCGGCGAGCCACGAGCGCACGGTCCTCTCATCAGTGATCACGTACCAAGAAACGTCCTGCCCAGCGCCACTACCCGCATCAGGCTGCAACGAAGTGGTCAGTTCGTGTCACGGCGGGGTGGGCGGCCGGCTCCTACCGTGAGGCCGCTGGGCGCCGCTGCCTGGTCGGGGCGCCAACCGGACGCCGGGGAGACCCTGGAGAGCGGCCCCGGAATCCACCCTCACGCCTGGTCCGAGCCACGCCGGGAGGCAATCCGGGGGGCGGTCTGGTTTGACCTTCCACGAGACGACGGCTATACTGACTTCGGTAAGCCTGGCCTGGCCAGGCGTTTTTGTCTGGAGAGTCGCCGGTGCCTGCCACCATCATCACCCTGCAGTGCGGCGAGTGCCGCGAACGCAACTACACCACCCAGAAGAACAAGCGCAACGACCCAGATCGGGTGGAGTTGCGCAAGTACTGTCGCAGGTGCCGTCGTCACACCGCCCACCGCGAGACCAAGTAGGGGGCGTCAGCCTGTTGCTCAAAGGGGCGTAGCTCAGCTGGTAGAGCAGCGGTCTCCAAAACCGCAGGTCGCGCGTTCGAGCCGTGCCGCCCCTGCAGAACCTAAGTCAATGGCTGAGAGGGACCACATTTGGCGAACGTCGTAAGCGAGACCCCAGCCGAGGGAAAGGAGTCCGGAGGCTATTTAAGAGAGGTATGGAGCGAGCTGAGGAAGACGGTCTGGCCGACCTGGCCGGAGCTGCGGCAGATGACCGGGGTCGTGATCGTCACGGTCGTCCTGCTGGGAGCCTTCCTGGGTCTCGTAGACTTCGGTCTGACCGCCCTGCTGGCGCCCCTGTACGCGACCACCTCGACCCCGGCGGTCACGCCGGCGCCGACCTCGACCGTCCCCGTCACCCCCGCGCCCTCGCCGGCCGCGAGCCCCACCGTCACCGTCACCCCGTCGGCAACGCCGACACCTTGAAGTTGAGATGAAGTCACCGGGAGCCCAGCAGTGACAGCTGCCAAGACCGCAGAAGCGACCGAGCAAGCCAGCTGGTACGTGATCCACGCGTACTCCGGCCACGAGGACAAGGTCAAGGCCAACCTCCTGAAAAGGGTCGAGTCCATGGACATGCACGACAAGATCTTCGAGGTGCTGGTGCCGACAGAGGACGTGCTGGAGATCAAGGACGGCCAGCGCCGCCACGTCTCCAAGCGGATCTTCCCGGGCTACATCCTGGTCCGGATGGTGATGTCGGACGAGTCCTGGTACGTGGTCCGCAACACCCCGGGGGTGACCAGCTTCGTGGGCTCGGGCACCCGGCCGGTGCCGTTGCAGGAGTCCGAGATGCGGTCGATCCAGCGGCAGATCGGCAACGAGGTCCAGGCCAAGGTCCAGGTCGAGTTCAGGATCGGGGACGCGGTCAGGGTGGTCGACGGCCCCTTCACCGACTTCCACGGCAAGGTCGGTGAGATCAACGCCGACAAGGGCAAGCTCAAGGTGATGGTGAACATGTTCGGCAGGGAGACTCCGGTGGAGCTGGATCTGCTCCAGGTGGAGCGGCTGCGCT
>JAKAWF010000197.1 GCA_021817025.1 bacterium | reverse complement strand
GGGATCGGTGCTGCTAGAGGCTCTATTGGTCGCGACGGTGGCGTCACTGGTCGGGCTGGGCCTGGGAGTGCTGGTGGCCCTCGGCCTCGAAGCCCTGCTCAACGCGCTCGGCGTGCCCTTGCCCTCCGGGCCGCTGGTGTTCGAACCAGCAACTGCCGCCGCTGGCCTCGGGGTGGGGGTCATTGCCACGCTCGTCGCAGCCGTCGGGCCGGCCTGGCGGGCGGTGCGGATTCCTGCTGTAGCGGCGCTGAGTGCCCAGACCGAAGAGCCCGAGTCCGGATCGAAGCGACGGATCCTGCCCGGGGGATTTTTAGCCGTGCTTGGCCTCGGGATTTTGGGGCTCGGGCTGGGTCGCCCCTCCCTGGCCATGGTCGGGGTCGGCGCCCTGGGGATCTTCGTCGGGGGTGCCATGCTGGCGCCCGCTGCGGCCCGACCGTTCTCACGCGCGATCGGAGTGCCACTGGGCAGGCTCCTCGGAAGCTCGGGCCACCTGGGACAGGTCAATGCCATGCGCAGCCCGCGGCGTACGGCCCACAGCGCCTCGGCCCTTTTTGTGGGGCTTGCCCTAGTCTCTGCAGTGAGCGTGATCGGCGCGTCGCTGGCTCAGGCTGCCACAAGCAGCGTCGACAATGCGATCCGGGCGGACCTGATCGTCTCCAGCTCCAGCGGCACCTTGGGCGCGGGGGTGGCGCGGGGGGTCTCCGCGCTGCCGCACGTCAGCAGCAGCTGCCTCGGGTATGGCGCCGACTTCGAGGTTAGGGGCTCGACCGTGGCTCTCAAGGGAATCTGCACGTCTAACCTTGCTGCCAATGTGATTCTTAGGGTCGTCGCTGGCACAGCGGTTCCAGCGCTCAGCCGAGGCGAGCTGCTCGTCGATGCAACTACGGCACGGACCCAGCATCTACGGGTCGGGACCTTAGTCGCGGTCTCCTTCCCCGAGGCCGCGCACGAGACCATCAGGGTAGGGGGGATCTTCCAACCCAACGCCCTCATCGGCGGGTACCTGGTGGGCGATCGATTCTTCCAAGCCCACTTCCCGGGACAGCTGCCCGGTGCCGTTCTGGTCAGTGCCGACCGTGGCTACGCGGGAATCGTTGATGAGGAGGTCACCCGGGCGGTCGCCTCCAACCCCAACCTAACAGTCCAGACCAGGGGGCAGTTCGAGGCGGCACAGACCGCTGCGGTTGACCAGGCTCTCGGATTGGTCTATGTCCTGCTGGCCCTGGCCGTGATCATCGCCTTCATTGGGGTCGCCAACACCCTGCTCCTCTCGGTCTTCGAGCGCGTCCGCGAGCTCGGCCTGCTCCGCGCGGTCGGCATGCAGCGCCGGCAGGTGCGGGTGATGGTCCGCGCTGAGGCGGTCATCGTCGCGCTATTCGGAGCCATCGCCGGGGTGGTGGTCGGGACCGGCCTTGGGGCCGCCTTCACGGTGGCCCTGAGTCGGCAGCAGGCGGCGGCAGTTGTCGTCCCATACGAGAGCTTGGTGGTCTTCCTCGTGATCGCGATCCTCCTCGGTCTGGCTGCGGCTAGCTGGCCCGCCCGCCGCGCGGCCCGGCTCGATGTCCTCGGAGCCATTGGCGTCGAGTAACGTCAGCGACCCCGGCTCCTGGCGTCGCCAATGTCCCCATCGGTCTGCCCATGCCGGGACCTTCTGGCGGGCACGGTCGAAGTTGTCCGTCCGAATGGTCCAGGCATCCCATCGCCGGGATCGGCGAGCAAGGCCCGGACCCGGACCTCGGGGGGCAGCTCTCGGCGCATCTCTGAGGCGATCCTTTGAGCCGCCGCCCGGAAGGCCGGCTCGCGAAGCAACCGCTCCACCGCTGACCGTATCGAGGCGGCTTCGCACCTCCCCGGCCGACTCGGGCGGCTCGAGCACCACACCGACGCCCGCTCTCGCCGCCGTCGTCCCGTTGGCCCGCTGGTCGGCCATCAACGGAAGCACGTTGAGGGGGACGCGGGCACCGAGGGCTCCCAGGAGAGTTCCGGACCCGCCATGGCAGACCACCACCGCCGCTGCGTGCAGCACCGTCTCTTGGGGGACCAACGCTTCCACGTGCAGGTCGGACGCGGAGACGCCGGTCCTAGGATATTGCCCGTTGGAGACCGTGAGGAGTCCTCGCACTGGAAGCTGCGAGATGGCCGTGGCCATTGCCTCGAAGGCGGGGATGGTCCGCGGTAGGAGCCTTGGGGCCACGGTGCCCAGCGGCATGTAGATGAGAGGCCGTGGGTCGGTGCCCCACCAGCTTGGCAAGGGGCGCCTGCCATCCTCCGCAATCCAGTAGCGCCGGGTGTCCGGGAAGTGGTCGCGGTCGAGAGAGCTGGGGAACTCCCGAGTTCAGCGCCACCACCGCCGACGCGTACTCGCAGGGCTCACGGATGATCAGGTCGGGACGCCACGACCGGATGGCCCTTCCATGGCCGGTAGCAGCGCCTCCGCCTGTGGCCCGGGGAAGCGCAGGTCGTCGACCAGCCGGGCGCGTCGGCGCGGCGTGGCGGAGGCCAACTCCTCCCAGACCTCGGCGACCGCCTCCGCCGGGGGATCTTCGCCGTGGCTCACGGTGATCCCCGCCACCTCCGCACGGGTGGCGCCCGACTTGGGGGTCACCAGCAGTAGTTCGTGGCCGTCAGCCCGCGCTGCGGCGGCGAAGGGGAGCAGGGGGTCGAGGTGCCCCTGCAGTCCGGGGGAGGCCAGCAGCAGCCTCAGGGACTTTGGCTCCGGCAGCGCAGCTCAGCCGACTCCGGAGGCGGCCTGCTCCAGACGGCGGCAGGGTCGCGCTCGGCCCCGGGCATCGGGGTGCGCATGGAGGGGCTGACCCGCACGCGCAGGGACAGATCATCGGGGGTTCCCGCCGACTGTGCGGAGCAGCACTCACCCTCATGTGTCTCACTGACGGGCGGCGCGGCGGGACAGCTTGGGGGTCTAGACGCTGCATTGTCCTCTGGTGCGTGCCCTTTCGGCGGTCGTACGGGCCCCTCGGCGGATGGAGGGACTATTTGACGACGCGATGCGCGGATGGCTACCAGGCTGCGCGGGACACAATTCAGAGCGACGCTGTACCGGGCACTCGATCTTCAAGGAAGTCACGGATCAGTGGTGCGGTGACATCAGACCGCCAGAATGCCTGCAAGTGGCCGAAGCCGGTAAGGACGATGGCTCGCCCATCGGGCAGGATGCCGGTGGCCTGCTCGGCCGCGCCGTCGGTGTCTTCCATTTCCCCGCAGATTATCAGCGTAGGGGATGTGATGTGGGGGAAGTCCTGGCACTCAGTGGGAGCATCGGCCCAGCCCTCGCATTCGAGGGCAAACATCTCCGTCTCAGTTGTGGCAAGGTTTTCCAGCAGCCACCCCGGAACCGGCTCCGCCTCCCGAGACGACATTGCGGCCAGCCAGGTTCGGAGTCCGGTCTTCCGCACGCTCTCGGCCAACTCGCGCCGCCAGGCGTTCGTGTCGCTCCGGTCGGCCACGCCTCCGATCCCAACGAGCGCAGTGACCCGCTCTGGGTGTTTGGCCGCCAGACAGTAGACGATGCGTCCGCCGTCGGAGTACCCGACCATTGCGGCCCGCTCAATGCCTGCGGCGTCCAAGACTGCGATCACGTCGGCCTGATACTCCTCGAGGCTGTGCGCCTGCACTCCCTCCGGCCGGTCACTGCTTCCGTGGCCCCGGTGATCAAAGAGCAGGTGACGCCGACCAGGAAGCTGGTCCAGGTAGCCCGCCGTAAGCCACATCGTGCCGTCGCCGCCGCCTCCCGTGTGCCAGAAGACTGGCGGACCGCTGCCAATGTCTGAGTAGTGCAGCCTGACGCCATTGCGAATGACCATGGGCATATTCCGGTTCCTCAACAGTCGCTCCGACGGCCGTGGCCGATAACGGTGACCAGGGATACCTGTCCTTGTCAAGGTCCCGCATCAGCCCGAACTTTTCCGCAGCGCGGCCAGGCAGGTCGTTCCGACGGTCGGCTGGGAACTAATGCCAGGCGTTGCGCAAATTGACCTCAGCCGTCGGCCGAGCTCACGGGAAGTGACGGCGCAGTGTTACAGGTGAAGACCTCCCGGGGAGCCCCACCGGAACGGTTCCAGTCTGGAGGCTGCGCGGTCTATGTAAAGCATGAGATCCTGCCGTCCGCCTGCGCACCCGCAACCCCAAGGAGTGGGTCTTCGTGGGGATCCGCCTCGGCACCGGTGCTGCCAAGCGCACACGGGTCTGGGAGAACGTGCTGCACATGGGGCTAAGTCTGGCCGTCTGGGTCAGCACCAACCGGAGCGAGATCAACGCCCCCAAACCATCTACACCCGCTGTTAGCGGGTCACGCTGCCTGGATCTCCAGCTTCAACTTGCCCACCCGTCACTGGGCGGGACTGCTGCCTGATCCGCCCGCCGCTGCTGAACGCCCTTGCACGACCGTCGACGGAGGCTTTCTCTGTGCGGGTACGCGCGGGAGCGGCAAAAGCCGAGGGTTTGGTGGTGGCGGTTGCCCAGGACCACGGCTCGCCGCCGCGTCTGTCCGAGTTCCCAAACGGCAGCCACCCGGTCACCGAAAGCCGTCGGGCGCGACGGCGCTCGAGCCGGGGGCGGATCTCTGCTGCCCCGTCGGCTTGCCCGTGGGTCGCCCCCCGCCAGCCGAGCGTCACTTCCTGACCGCCCCGGCGACCCTAGGTTGCCCGGGTTTCCCACAGCGCTCGGAGCTGGCCCTCGGGGGGCCGCTCCCGGTGCATCTCCGAGGCGATCCTCTTGGCCGCGACCCGGAATGCCGGCTCGCCTAACACCCTCCCCACCGCGGAGCGTATCGAGGCAGCTTTGGCGGGGACCTCGGCGGCAGTGCCGGGCGGCTCCAGCACCAGACCGGCACCCGCGCTCGCCACCATCGCCCCGTTGGCCCGCTGGTCGGCCAGCATCGGAAGGATGATGAGGGGAACACCAGCACCCAGGGCCCCCAGGACGGTTCCGGACCCGCCGTGGCACACCACCACCTCAGCTGCGCTCATCACCGCCGGCTGAGGTACGAGCGGTTCTACGTGAAGGTTGGACGGGGAGACGCCGGGCCCGCGGTATTGCCCGTTGGAAACCGTGAGGAGTCCTCGCACCGGAAGCTGCGAGACGGCCTCGACCATCGCCTCGAAGGTGGGGATGGCCTGCGGCGCAACCCCCGGAGCCACGGTGCCCAGCGTCAGGTAGACGAGGGGCCGCTCATCGTCCCCCCACCAGCGCGGCAGTGGGCGCCTACCATCCTCCGCAACCCGGTAGCGCCTGGTGTCCCGGAAGCGGTCTGGGTCCATGGAGCCGGGGAACCTGGACAGGTAGGGGGCGCGCATCAGGGCCGAGGCTGTTCCCGCTCGGCGCCGGTCCAGGGTGGGGCCGGCCAGCCTCAGGGCACTCGCCTCCACCCGTCCCTGGGAGATCGCCACCGTGGCCTGGGGCACTCCCAAGTTCAGCGCCACCACCGCCGACGCGTACTCGCAGGGCTCGCGGAGGATCAGGTCGGGGCGCCAGGACCGGACGGCCCCTTCCATGGCCGGCAGCAGCGCCTCCGCCTGCGGCCCGGGGAAGAGCAGGCCGTCCACCAGCCGGGCGCGCCGGCGCGGAGTGGCGGAGGCGAACCCTGACCAGATCGCGACGACCGCATCGGTCGGGGGATCGTCGCCCAGGGTCATGGGGATCCCCGCCGCCTCCGCCCGGGTGCCGCCGGACCTGGGGGTCACCAGCAGTAGTTCGTGGCCGTCGGCCCGCGCAGCGGCGGCGAAGGGAAGCAGGGGGTCGAGGTGCCCCTGCAGTCCGGTGGAGGCCAGCAGCAGCTTCAGGGTCGTCGGCTCCGGGAGCCCAGCTCAGCCGCCTCCGGAGTCGGCCTGCTCCAGGCGGCGGTAGGCGTCCCGCTCGGCCTCGGGCATCGGGGTGCGCGTGGAGGGGCTGACCCGCACGCGCAGGTACAGGTCGCCGGCGGTTCCCGCCGACTGCAGCGAGGGGATCCCCTTGCCCGGGACCCGTAGCGTGCGGCCGCTGGCGGTACCCGGCGGGATCGTGACCTCCAACCCACCTCCGGCAGGATCGCGGGTGGCCACGCGTCCTCCGAGAGCCGCCCGGTAATCCCGCACCGGGAGGTCGGTGTACACGTCACGGCCGCGAACCTCGGTGCCCGGGTCCAGTTCCAGGTGGACCCGGAGGTAGAGGTCGCCTCGGGCCCCGCCGTGGGGGCCGGCCCGGCCCTCGCCGCTCACCCTCACCCGAGAGCCCTCGGTGACGCCCCGGGGGATCGTCACCTTGAGGCTGCGCCGCCTGGTCTGGCGGCCCGTCCCCAGGCAGGTGGGGCAGGTCTTCACCTCCACCTTGACCGCGGTCCCGCCTCCCGCCCCCTGGTCGGCCACATGGCCGGTTCCGTGGCAGGTGGGGCATTCCTCATCTATGGAGAGCTGCATGGTCCGCTCGCTCCCGGTGGCCGCCTCTCGCAGGGTGACCTCCACCCGGTGCTCGGAGTCCTGACCGCGCCGGGGAGCGTTCTGCTCCCGGCGCAG
>JAKAWF010000196.1:2280-6530 GCA_021817025.1 bacterium | reverse complement strand
TCCCAATCACACCCTGGTGGCCGGGATCCTGGGCATCGTCGGCATCGCTCTGCTGGCGCTGGGCGGGGGCGTGGTGTGGTCCAATCGGCACCTCTGGCCGTTCACGGCCAGCAAACTGAGCCTTCAAGAGGACCTAGAGTGGGCACGACGACTGAGCAGGCGCGCGCACAGGTAGCGGCGACCCGCGCCCGGGTCGACTCCACCCTGGATCGCCTCGAGCTGCGGATCCGCCAGGAGTTGAGTCCGCGCCGGCGCCTCCGCCGGGATGGAGCCAAGCTGGCGGTCGGGGTGGCGGTGGTGGCGCTGGTGGGCACGACCTATGTGCTTCGGGCGAGGCGGCGCCGTCTTGACCAGCCCGGCCAGGTCGACTGGATCGCCGCCATGCCGGAGGAGTGGCGTTCCCGACTCTCTGAGCTACTGGCCGAGGCGGCTGCTGGAGGGGTGCTGGGTCCGGGGACGTCCAGCTCCAAGCATCCGCACTCGGCCCTGCAGTCGCTGGCTCTGCGAGGCGGCCGGATGGCGCTGCCGGTCGTCCTCAATGCGGTGGCGGAGCGGTTGGCCAATCGCCAGCCCAGTGCCGGTTCGGGCTGAGGCTCAGGCTGGGTGACCCCTTACCCGCAGGGCTCACGGGTGGCTGACGAGTGAGCTCAGCTCCGGAGCGTCAGAGCGGGCGCGCTGCTCCCCTGGTACGACCCCTGCGGGCGCCAGACCTAACCGAGGTCGGAAGCATGCTGGCCCGAGCGTTCCTCGCCGACCCGACGTCAGCCTGGCTCTTCCCCAAGCCGGCGGGGCGTCCCGAGGCCCTGGCGCGCTGGTACCGGCTCAATGCCTCGCTGCTGCTGGCTTCGGGGGAGGGTTGGGTCACGGGTGACCTGTCCGCCGCCGCCCTCTGGCTGCCGATGGGAAGGGTCCCGGAACGTCCGGCCGGCCACGCCCGCACTCGGGATGTGGTCAGCGTCAACTTGCAGGTGATGCGGATGCTCGGCCCGAGGGTGGCCCGGGCCGCCATGACCACGGTGCGGCTGCACCGTCTCCACGGCATCACCCCGGCCTGGTATCTGGCGATCCTGGGCACCGAGCCTTCGCGTCAGGGAACCGGCCTGGGTACGGCGGTGCTGGCGCCGATGCTGGCCCGCTGTGACCGAACCGGAACCCCGGCGGTCCTGGACACGGCCACCCTGGTGGACGTCCGGTTCTACGAGGGCCGAGGCTTTGATGTGGTGGGCGAGGTTCAGAGCCCCCATGGGCCGCACTTCTGGGCAATGCGCCGGCAGCCGGCTCCGTTCTGAGCGATCTGGCCGCAGCCGGGCGGTCAGGGCCGGTCCGACCTCCTCCGATCGACCAGGTGGCGCTGGGGGCGGGGGCGGCGGATTCGGGGTGGTGAAAGCTACTCAAGTTGGCCGAGGCGGCGCTCCGCGCCAGGCGAACCGCGGAGAGGTCGGTCCAGGTCGCTGTTCAGCCGGCGGGCCGGGCTGACCCGCGGCTGACCAACTCGTAGGACTCAGCGATCAGAGCCGCAACCAGGTCCGGCGCCAGGGAGGGCAAGAGAGCGACCGTGATCCAGTGCCGCTTGCTCATGTGGTACCCGGGAGTGATCTCCCGGTACTGGTCGGCCAGGGCCGCTCCGTAGCCAGGGTCACACTTCAAGGTGATGCGGCCCGGGTGGTCGTCGAGGCTGATGACTGCGAACATTTTGCCGGCGACCTTGAAGACTGCGGGTGACTCTCCGAAGGGATGGCAGAGCTCGGCCCTTGGCAGCCTGGCGCACTCCGCGAGGGCACGCTCGCGCCCGAATGGCGGTCCACTTCTCCGCCCGGACTTGCCGGACAGGTCCTCGCCAGACGCCCCGGCCCGAGCTCCTCGCCTGCCTTCGGCGCGCTCGCCGGGGCGGCTGTTCACAGGGATGGCAGGGTGGCGCCGGCCAGCAACTCTTCCGCCATCTTGGCCAGCGTGGCGAGCGCCCCTCGGTGCGGGAAGGGGCCGTAAGACACTCGGGCGACTCCCAGGGCGGCCAGCTCGCTCGGCGTTGGGGTACCGGGCAGGCCAAGGACGCTGAGCCGATGTGGGCCGAGGCCTTCGACAAGGGAGCTGACCTGGTCTGCGTCGAGCCGGCCCGGCACGAAGACACAGGCGGCCCCTTCCTCGAGAAACGCCCGGCCCCGTTGCAGCGCCTGGGGCAGGGCACCACCCTGCCCCCCGGGCTCCAGAAAGGCATCCGTTCGGGCGTTGAGCACGAAGGGCACTCCCTCGAGCTCAGCGGCTCGAACCGCGATCCTGACGGCCTTGGAGGATTCGGCCACCGGGCGCATCTGGTCTTCCAGATTGCCGCCGGCGGCGCCCGCCGCGATGGCGCGAGCCACGGTGCTGGCCACGTCACCGTAGCAGGCCTCAAGGTCGGCGGTGACGGGCACCGCGACCGCGCCCACGATCCTGGCCAGCATGTCGAGCATCATCGCTATTGGAAGAATCTCGCCGTCAGGGTAGCCAAAGGCCGCGGCCATGGCGGCACTGGCAGTGGCCACCGCCCGGCAGCCCGGTACCGCCGCGACGGTTCGGGCGCTGGCTACATCCCAGACGTTCACCAGGATCAGCAACTCCGGATCGGAATGCAAGCGAAGTAACTCGACCGCCCGCTCCGTCACTCGGCTGGCTCCCTGAGACAGTTCAGGAGACCGGGTCCTAGCCCCCCGCCGGCCGGCGAGTTCACGCCGGCCGCGATGGGTGGTCACCGGAGCCACCGGTGGCGCCGCAACTGGGGATTCGACGAGTAACCCAAACCCGCGCGGCCGTGGGTGGCGGAGAGCCATGCCAGGTCTCCCTGGACCGCGAGGCCGCCACCGCGAAGTGTCCGCCCCACCTTCCGCGATCAAGCCCGGCCACCCCGTAGCCCTGCTCCGCGAGCGCCCTTCGGGACTTTCTAAGGGGGGCGGCCGGGCTCATCACTGAGGCAGTTCGGGGCGGTCGATCACCCGCCGCCCGGTTCCGTCCGGCTGGCGGCGCACCACCTGTGCCCTTCCGCCCGTGTTGTCGGCGGGACGCGTCGACGTGAGCGCGAGATCACCGTTGCGCAAGGTGGGCATTGGCGCCTCGGCTCCCGTCGGCGGCGCCATCGTCACCATGCCCTGGAACAGGGCCAGGAGCGCTTGGTGCCCAATCGTAACCTGGCCTGGCGGGTAGGCCAGCACCGCGTCCGGCTCGTAGAGGTCGGCCAGCCCCTCGGCGTCGCCCGCGCGCCAACGCTCCACGAACAAGCGGGCCAGGTCCTCCGGCTCCCGGGCGCCGTCTCCAATCTCGGTCATTCGCAACCCTCCAGGATCTTTGTGCAGCCGTCAAAAGTGACTCCGCCACCGATGGATGCTGCCCCGGTCA
This sequence comes from bacterium, assembly GCA_021817025.1. Next base: position 3,161 of record JAKAWF010000196.1, on the reverse strand, counting down.
TGTCAGCGGCCAGGGCCGCGCCAGTGCGCCCAGACGGTTCCAGGCGTTGATGACCGCTATAACCCAGATCAGCTCGGCCAGCTCTGGTTCGGAGAACTCGGCCGCGGCCGCCTGGAACACCACCTCGGGCACCGGACCTGAGGTGAGGCGGGTGCCGGCCTCGGCCAGGTCCAGGGCAGCCCTCTCCCGGGCCGTGAAAAAGGGTGCCTCCCGCCACACCGGCAAGGCGCAGATGCGGCGCTCCGTCTCGCCCGCAGTGCGCGCCTCCCGACTGTGCAGGTCGACGCAGTGGGCACAGCCGTTGAGCTGAGACACTCGGACTCGGACCATTTCCAGGAGCCCGGGAGCGATCGTCGAACGTCGGCTGCAGGAATCCAGCTCGTACATGGCGCTGGAGGCGGCGGGTACCAGCTGGTCGACGGCAAGCCTCACCGAGGGTATGACCGGCTGGTTGTCTGGGGTCAGCGACTTGGTTGCAGTGTTCATGGCCAGACCTTACCCCCACGGTGGCTCAACTGTAAGATCCACTCACATGCGGAAATCATGGGCCACTTCCAGCATTGACCTTCACCTCCCCGTCGACCGCGGCGTCGGCCGGAGGGTCGCTTTGGAGCGGGCGGTGCGCATGGCGGTGACGAGTGGACGGCTGGCGGCTGGGACCCGGCTGCCGTCAAGCCGGGCCCTGGCCGACCACCTCGATTTCTCCCGGGGGACGGTGAGTGCCGCCTACGACCAGTTGGTCGCCGAAGGCTACCTGGTCGCGAGCCGGGGCGCCGGCACCTCGGTTGCGGACCTCTCCTGGAGTTCCGCGCAACCGACCCCTCCCCCGGACACCACCTGGGTACCGAGGTACGACCTGAGACCGGGGCGGCCGGACGTCA
>JAKAWF010000196.1:0-2270 GCA_021817025.1 bacterium | reverse complement strand
TCACCTCGTTCCCCGTCGCCACCTGGTTGCGCGCGGCGCGGCGGGCATTGACGGGTGCCTCCGCCTCGGTGTTCAGCTACGGCGACGCTCAGGGTCGGATCGAGCTCCGCCGGGCTCTGGCGGACTATCTGGGACGGACTCGCGGGGTCCACGCCTCGCCAGCCCAGATCGTCCTCACCTCCGGCTACGTCCAGGCCATAGCCCTGCTCTGCCAGGTACTCGTCCGGTCTGGGTCCTCGGTGGTGGCCATGGAGGACCCCAATCTGCCATTCCACCGGGAGGTCGTCCGCTGGGCCGGCGCCCGGGTCATGGGCCTTCCAGTTGACGAACACGGAGTCGATATCGACCGGCTGCGGGGCCCGGATGGTGGGGCGGTCGGGGCGGTGGTCGTCACCGCGGCCCATCAATACCCCATGGGTGTCACTCTGCACCCGGATCGCCGGCGCGAGCTGATCCGGTGGGCCCGCGGGTCTTCCGCCCTGATCATCGAGGACGACTACGACGGGGAGTTCCGCTTCGACCGCCAGCCGGTGGGGGCCATCCAGGAGTTGGCGCCTGACTGCGTGGCTTACCTCGGCAGCGCCTCGAAGACCCTGGGACCGGCTCTGCGCTTGGGGTGGATGGTCCTCCCCGCTGAGCTGGTCGGGCCGGTGGTGGCGGCCAAACTGCACTCCGACTACCACAGCGATGCCGTCGGACAGCTCGCCCTGGCGGAGATGCTCACCACCTACGCCTACGATCGGCATGTGCGCAGCCGGCGGCTGCGGTACCGAAACCGGCGCGATCTGCTCCAAAGTCGCTTCGGCCCCGAGACTCAGTTGGGCGCGATGGGCTTCCGATTGCAGGGGATCTCGGCCGGCCTCCACGCCTTGCTGACCCTTCCCGCCCAAGGCGAGGCCGAGTGGGAGGTCTGTGCCAGGGCTGAAGCCAGTGGCGTCGCCCTCGGTCGCTTGGGCGAGCACTGGCACAGCGCGGGACCCCATCCCCAGGGGATCATCGTCGGCTTTGGCACCCCAAGCGATCTGGTCTACCCAGCTGCGTTGAACGCTCTGGCTGAGGTCCTGGCCCACAGTTAGCCCTACCGCGCGCTTCACAGCCGGCTCGGCGCCGAGGCCAGGTGGCTTCGCCGCAAGACCCGCCTGGCATCGACCTGGGCCCCGGTAGCTTGCTCTCCTGGTGTTTACAGGGATCCCATCCGCGGCCTCACCCGAGCCTTCCGAACTCGGCTCAACCGCGGTCCGGGGCCGGCCCTCCACTCCGGCGCTCGGCGGGCCAAGGTGATCAGCGCCGGGGAGAGGCGACGGACGCCAGGGAATGACCTTGCCGAACTCCCACCCGGTGCTGCGCGGCGGCGGCCGCGGCCACAGGTATGAGCAGGATCAGGAAGGTGGCCCGAAACCCCAGAGCGTCGATCCCCAGGCCCAGGAAAAGCGGCAGGGCGAGGTTCACAGCCTGGACGCTGGCGGTGAGGTGAGCGTTGATGGAGGGCAGCTCCCGGTGGGGTCGGCTCTCCGCCGCCAGGGCCATCGACAGCGGGAAGGTCAGCCCGTGAGGCACTCCCAGGAGCGCCATCGCCAGCAGCAGCTGAAGCTCGCCGTGACCCAGCCCGATGAGGACCAGGCCCACCAGGGTGAGCGCCGCCGACACCCGGAACCAGCCCAGCTTGTGCCCAATCGGAGACCGCCAGGCGAGGCCGGCGCGGACCAGGAATGAGACCACGAAGAAAACTCCGAAGGCGACCTGGATCTGGGCCGGCGCGAGGCCGTAGTCGTGCCTGGCGAAGAGCGCGCCGAACACGATCAGGGCCGCGAACGGAGCCGCGTAAAGAAGCTGCCCCAGCAGAGCCACCTGGAATGCGGGATCGTCCAGGGCCTGGCGCAGGGAGACTCGAGCCGTCCCCGCAGCTGAGCTGGCGGCCTCCACGACCACCTCGGGAGCCGGGCTCACCAGCTCCGCCCTGCCGGCGGCCTTCCCTCGGGTCTCCCGGCGGGCGGCCCGGCGCGCGCGGCCCCAGCCCGAGCGCCAGGTGACCACGGCCGCCATCAGGAGGGCGGCCAAAACCGGACCCAGCGTGAACCACAGGAATGCGGTCCGGAGGTTGCCCCCGCTGACAGCCAGACTGGCGGTTTCCACGAAAGGGCCGATCGCGAGGCTGGCGCTCAGCGCCACACCCAGCAGGGCGATGGGCCGGTCTCGCGCGCCCGGCCCGGCCCCCTCGCCCGCGATTCCTCCCACCGCCGTGATCAGGGTGGGAAAGACGAGTCCGCCGC
>JAKAWF010000195.1 GCA_021817025.1 bacterium | reverse complement strand
CGGAGTCGCTCAGGGGAGGTGTAGTGCCGCAACCGGCACCCACACCGCGGGCAGATGGAGGAGGTTCCCCGGGCCGGGACGGTGACCACCGCGCAGCCGGCCTTGGCGCCGAGGTGGCGCAGGGCGTCCTGGAACTGGCCGCGAACGGAAGCTGAGATGCGGGCGTTGAGCTTGCGGCCCAGGGCTGGCTCAAGGGTGGCCAGGTCCTCCACATAGATGACCGTGGCGCCCGAGCAGATCGCCTGGTCTGTAGCCCAGCGCGCGGCCGCCCAGGCGATCCCATGTCCCAGCTGGCGGGCTGAGAGGTCCTGGTGGTGAGCGCGCAGAAGGGCGAGTTTGCCATCCAGGGGATGTGGTCCCCACTCGCCGCGCAACCTCTCCAGGTGGGTGATCTTCCGGCGCAGGAACTCACCCTCCCGGCGCAGGTGATGCCATTTGGCGATGGCTCCCCCGGCGTCGAAGCGCAGGGGGAGCCCGTCGGTCAGGACCCGGCGTTGGCCCCGATCAACCTTGGCGAGCGCTCCCACCAAGAAGGTGTTGACCCCCCAGTCGAGCCCGATCCCGACCTGATGCCCAGAGCCTGGTATGGCGGGAGCGTCCATGGTGAAGGGAAGATCGACCAGGACAAGCCCCGCTTTGACCCGCAGGGTCGGGGTGTGCAGCTCGGCTGCCTCCGGGACGGTCGGGGGCAAGAGCATAGGGATGGACACCCACGACCAGTCCTGTCGTGACCGGGGCGTGGCCCGAATGGGCAGCTGGACCCGAAGGGTGGCCGAGGCGCCGCTCGACCAGGTGAGCGTCACCGCCTGGCGGTCGCAGGCAGCAAGCAGCGCTTGAGGGAAGACCTGGGGCTGGTCCTCCAGCTCATCCAGCCCCAGGGGCAGGTGACCCTGGGCTGCCGCGAAGGCGGTCACCTGGCGACTGCGGTTGCGCACCTCGGCCTTGGTCGCACCCTCTGGCAGGGCCTTCTCCAGCGACTCCCACTCCTGCTTGGTGCGCCGCTTGGGATCCTTGGGCCAGGTGGCGATGATCCCGGCCACGATCTGGCGGCGATGATCGGCCTGGCGCAGGAGCCGGGCGGCCGCCTCCTCCCCCATGCGGCAAACCCGATCCGAACAGTGGACATCGGAGGTTGCGGTCCAACCGAGCCGGCGCATAGCCGCATACCCTTTGGCCGGCAGGGGGCGATCGTCGGGACCAACCCCTGATCCCAGCCGCTTGATGTCGGCATCCTTGAAGTGCTCTGAGATGAGCTTGCGGGTGACCTCAGCCGCTATCTAAGTCAGCCACCCCACCCGCTCTGCCAGGGCCGTGAAGTCCTCCAGCAGCTCCTCCGGCCCTCCTGCCGACCCCTTGGGGTGGGCCACCTCCAGCAAAACCCCGTCTTTCTCCAACAACTGACGCAGCCAGGCTGAGCCGAACCGGGCCAGACGATCCTCGTGGGTGACCCGGACCACGCTGATCTCGCCGGCATGGGCCATGACCAGCACCCGGTCCAGCCCGGGGCGGTGCTCTCGCAAACCCGAAGCTCTGTCCCGGAACACCCCCACCACCTCACCAGTTGAGCTGGCTCGCAGCTCCTCCTCCTGAGCGGCCAGCGACGACTCCTGGCCGGCCGTCCCCGACACCCGCACATAAAGCGCCTCGCGACGGGGTACGTCTCTTGGCGCCTGGCCCAAGAACCGGTCCAGGTCCTCGGTGCGGAACCTCCGTTCCCGGCCCGGGCGCACCACCGGCACTCGGCCCTCGTCAGCCCAACGCCTCAACGTCACCGGGTGCACCCCCAGCATCTCCGCCGCCGCCTTGAGTCGCAACAATGCCATACTGCCAAGTATTACATTCCACTCATGCTCGCTTAGCATGTCCAGCCACTGTTGCGGACCCTACGTAGTCCACGAGACGCCTCCACACCGGGGCCCCTCCCCTACAGATCGAGGATAGAACTCATGGCCAGCTGCTCAGGCCAACTCCACGATCGGCTGGCCGGGCACGGCGGCCAGCACCTCGCCGATCTGGGTCGCGCCAGGTAGCAGCTCCCCGAATCGGGCGGCGCGCTCCGGCGTCATCGTGACCACCAGACCTCCGCTGGTCTGCGCATCGCAAGCCAGCATCAGCAGGTCGTTCGGTACTCCAGGGGCGATTGTGGCGGCGGTTCTGGCGAGTTCCAGGTTGCGCCTCGAGCCTCCCGGGATGTGCCCCTGAGCGATCAGATCAAGGGCACCCGGCAGGGCGGGCAGGACGTCAGCGCGCACCCTGACTCGAACTGAGGACGCCCGGGCCAGGTTGTGGACATGCCCCAGCAGGCCGAAGCCGGTGACGTCGGTGGCTGAGCTGGCCCCAGCCCGGAGCATGGCTCCGGCGGCGTCGCGGTTCAGCTGCCGCATGGTGGCCACGGCCCCGGCCAGGACCTCCGCGGAGACCCGCTGAGCCTTGTGGGAGTTGAGGATCACCCCGGTGCCCAAGGGCTTGGTCAGGAAGACGCGGTCGCCGACACTGGCACTGGCATTGGTCATCATCCGACGGGGATCGACGCGGCCCAGCACCGCACACCCGAAGATGGGCTCGGGACTGCGGATCGAGTGTCCGCCGGCGACCGCACAGCCGGCCTCCGAGGCGACCTCCGCCCCGCCCTCCAGGATCTGCCGCAGGATACCGCCATCCAGGTTGGCCAGATCGAATCCGACCAGGTTCAGAAGCAGGATGGGGGTGCCTCCCATCGCATAGATGTCGGAGAGCGCATTGGCGGTGGCGATGGCGCCGTAATCACGGGGATCGTCGACTGGAGGCGGGAAGAAGTCGGTGGTGGCGACCAGGGCCAGATCGTCGGAGAGCCGGTAGACGGCGGCGTCATCCATCGTCTCGGCGGACACCAGGAGGTCCCCGCCGGCCGGGGATGCGATTCCGGCCAGGATCGAGGCCAGGTCCGCCTGGGCGATCTTCGCCGAGCAGCCGCCCTGCCCGGTGAGCTCGGTCAGCCGCACGGGATTACTCACACCTTGGCCTTCTTGAGCCGATGCCTGTCGCCGACGCGCTCGGTCACCTGGGACCGCTCGAATCGCTCCAGCAGTGGGACCGCCACCCGCCGGCTGGTGTGGAGATAATCCCTCACAGCCGCCACGGACACCCCCTCGGGAGATGTCGCCAGCAGCTCTCTGAGATTGGTCTCCAGGTTCTCCAACGCGGCGGCCGCGATCAGGAGATCGCCGCCCAGCTGGACCACCTCGCCCCGTCGCAAGAGGTAGGCGCCGACCTCCTTGGTCAAACCGGCTTGCTTTAGCTCCGGGCCACTGGGAGGATTGCTGCCTCCCTGACGGAGCAGGCCGGCGACCCGCTCCACCGCCGCACTCGGCGGCAGCGCGGGCAACTGCCCGGGCGACGTCACCAGAGGGCCCCTGGTCTCCAACACTCCATCCGCCTGCAGCTGCCGGATCACGGCGTCCCCCTCCGGGCCGGACGGGAAGCCGAGCCGCTGGAGCAGTTGGCGGCGGGAGAGACCCGGCTCGAGGGGATGGGATTGCTGGTGCTCCCGAAGCTCGGCACCGGTGCGCTCGGTCAGAGCCCGCCATCGGGCGGGCTCCAGAAACCTCGGTCCCACACTCTGGAGACGACCGGCAGCCAGGGCGTCCTCCAAAGCGGCGGCAGCACCCGCTTCGGTGACCCCGGCCAGCCGAGCCGCCTGCTTCGCGGTCAGTCCGCTCGGGGCCGAGATGGCCTCCACCACTGCCAGCCGATCAGGGCCACCGGCACCGGCGGCGGCCAGGGCCTGCTCCCGCGCCGCCCAGCTGTCCAACGGGGCGCTCCCCCAGCGGCGGTGGGGGGCGGGACGAGCGTCGAGGACCAGCCCCCCACCCACCACCGCCGCCGGGCTGGGGGTGCGCAGCACGACTAGATCGCCCGGAAGCGCCCAGACCGGGGAGTGCAGATGGAGCTGACCGTAGCCGGACCCACCCGGAGCCAGGCGGCCCTCTCCTGCCAGCCACAGGTCGGCTGGGACCGCGGCGGTGCCGCAGAGCACCTCGACTCGCATGGACTGGCGAACCCCTCTCGCTCCCAGTCGTGGGACCTCGAGCCGGCAGTCCAGATATGAGCTGGGGCTGGCGTCCCCGGCCAGGCCGATCACGCTTCCTCGGGGAGCGTCCTTGACGGCGATGCCGTTGAGGGCCAGTGCCAGACGGCCGCCGGCCTCGGCGGCGCTCACCGGCCGACCGCGCCGCTGCAAGCCCTGGATACGCCCGCGCTTGCCACTGGGGAACGCTTCCACCCCTTCGCCCAGGTGGAGCCGGCCCCCGTCCAGGACCCCGGTCACCACGGTTCCAGTCCCGACCCGGGAGAAGCTGCGATCCACCAGCAGTCGCGGATGCCCGCGGTCCGCGGGTGCCTGGATCACGTCCAGCTCCGAATCCACAGCGACCGCCAGCTCACTCAGGCCCAGCCGACCAGGAGCGCTGACCCCGACCCACCTGGTGGCGGCGATGCCAAGGGCGTGGAGCAGCGCCAGAGAGCTCGCCCCGACGCTGGAGGCTCGTTCTGGTGCGAGGTCGATCTTGGTGACCGCCACCACCGCCCGGCGCACCATCAGGACCCGGAGGATGGCGGCATGCTCCTGGGTCTGAGGCATGACGCCGTCATCCGCGGCGACGCACAGCAGGGCCAGGTCGGTGGACCTGGCCCCCACCGCCATGGTGCGGATGAAGCGCTCGTGGCCAGGCACGTCGACCACGGAGACATCCCGACCCGACGGCAGGGACCAGGGGGCAAAGCCCAGTTCGATGGTCATGCCGCGCCGACGTTCCTCCGCCAGCCGATCGCAGTCGACCCCGGTCAGGGCCGCGACCAGAGCGGTCTTGCCGTGGTCGATGTGGCCGGCGGTGCCCACCACCAGCTCGCTCAAGCGACATCCCCGCGGGCCGTCCGGATCGCCGCCAGGAGGACTCGGTCCTCCCCTGGCAGCACGCATCTGGCATCGACCGCCACACCGTCCCCGCGCTCCAGCCCCAGCACCGGTGGTTCCATCTCGAGCAGGCGGCGGCGCAGGCGCCCGGGATGAGCGTCCTCCAAGAGGATCCCGAAGGACGGAAGCGTGGGGCCGGGAGTGGTCCCGCCGCCGACCGCCCCCTCGAGCGCGATCAGCCGGGCCGGTGATCCGAATCCGGCCAGCGCCTCAACCCAGCCCTGGGCCCGAACCCGCAGCTCCTGGGGGGTGAGCTGGAGCATCTGCCACACCGGGATCTCGCCCAGACGGCCGGGGATGGCGTACCGCAGCATCGTCTCCTCCAACACCGCCAGCTGGAGCTTGTCCGGGCGCAGGGCTCGTGCGAGCGGGTGCCGACGCATGCGAGTCACCAGCTCGGCTTTCCCCAGGACGATCCCGGCCTGGCTGCCTCCCAACAGCTTGTCGCCACTGCAGACGAGCACGTCGACCCCGGCCGCCAGGCTGGCCGAGAGACGGTCTTCGGCCGCCACCGCCGGGCCCCCGGGTGGCACCAGCCCACTCCCGACGTCCTCCAGGAGCAGGACCCCACGCTCCTTGGCCGCCCGGGCCAGCTCCGCCAGGTCCGGCCGAGCCACGAACCCTGAGATGGTGAAGTTGGACTGGTGGATGCGCAGGAAGGCGGCGGTGCGAGGGCCGCAGGCGGCCAGATAGTCGGAGACCCGGGTTCGATTGGTGGTCCCGACATCCACGAGGCGGGCTCCCGAGAGCCGCAGTATCTCGGGGATCCTGAAGCCCCCACCGATCTCGATCGACTCGCCTCGGGAGACCACCACCTCACGACCTCTGCAGAGCGTGGTCAGCGCCAGCAGCACCGCCGCGGCGCCGTTGTTCACCACCATCGCCGCCTCCGCACGCCCCAGCTGGCAGAGCAGGCTCGAGAGCAGATCCTGGCGGTCTCCCCGGCGTCCACTGCGATCGTCCAGCTCCAGGTTAGAGTACCCCGCCACGACCCGGGCCGCCCGGGCGGCTATCTCGGCGCCCAGAGGGGCCCGACCCAAATTGGTGTGAATCACGATCCCGGTGCCGTTGATGACCCGGTGCAGCCGCCGCGGCTGATCGCTGAGCAGAGCCGACGCCCGGGCGGCGACCAAGCCCTCAAGGTCGGCCCACTCGTCCCCAGCCCTGAGCTCGGCGACCGCCCTGCGAACGGCATCGACGACTGTCTGATGCCCGTGCTCCTCGATCAGGGAGACCAGCTCCGGTCTGGCCAGGACGACGCCGACCGCGGGCGGGCGTCCTCTCCCGTCGGCTGCCTTCATCCCGCTCACTGTGGACTCATCGATGCACTGATGTCTCAGCGGTATAAGAGCGCGCATTGGCCGCGACTACGAGCCCCTCGGTGGGCACCGCCGCCAAATGGTACGGCGCCATCCGTCTGGGAAGCCCGGAGCTCAACCTCGGGTGACGGGATGGCCGAGCCCCATGCCCGCCGGATGTGAACCTGTAGCAGCGCCCCTGATCTGGGCATGGCTAGCATTCACGGGCAGCGTCAATGAGCGCCACGGCCCTGCCCGCGCCGCTGCCTCCAGCTCGGCCATTGGCTACGGGTGCGGCTCTTCTGGAGGGACGCCCCAGGTGACGGAATCGAGTTCCCGAGGCAGCCTGAGTGGTGGCTGCGACCCCATGCCCAGCGCCAG
>JAKAWF010000194.1:3444-6631 GCA_021817025.1 bacterium | reverse complement strand
GGCTTTGGCAAAAGCCCGGGGTCTGGCCGACGCCGGTGGGCACGTCACCGTCATCAGCTCGGAGTCGTGCGCCGGCTTGGAGAACCTGGCTGCCCTCGGCCAGATCGCATTGCTGCGGCGTGAGTATCGCCGGGGTGACCTGTCCGCGGTCTGGCTGGCAATCGATGCCAGCGATGGGGCCGCGACGGCTCAGGACATGGGCCGGGAGGCGGCGGAGTCAGGCACCCTCCTCAACGTCCACGACCAGCCATTGGGGTCCCCTCAACCCCTCGGCCAGGTGCCACAATGGACGCGAATTCGATCTCAGCCAAAAATTCGCAAATGGCTCGCAGCGGTGCAATCACCATCCTGGCCCCGCGCAACCGAGATGTCGCGCCCTCGTGCCCGACGGGCCAGCGCGATCCCCTACCCGAATAGACTCAATTGCTCCACGGGGCCGGTGATCGGCTCTGGCGCTAGGATCCGCAGTGTGGGCCGAGCCACAGCGACCGGCTCACGCTCGACCGCCAAGGGTGCGGCCTGGACCGGAGCCAGCTGCGCCCGCTTCTGCCTCAGCTTGTCCCAGACATCGTCCCCGCCCAGGGAGCCCGCGAGCTGGCGGGCCAGCTTGGTCCCGTCCTGGACCTCGGCCTCCGCCATCTCAAGCAGCGCCGAGCCCCCGAACCGGCCTTCGAGCGCGAGGCTCGCATAGAGCTTCCTCCCCATAAGGGTGATCGCCTTCTCCTGCGCCGTCCCCTTGTAGTAGATGTGCCTGACGCGCACGGGCTGGTCTTGGCCGATCCGCCAAGAGCGGCGGCTGGCCTGGCGCATCCTAAACAGGTTGAAGGTGGTCTGGTAGAACACGATGGTCGGGAACTGGATGAGGTCAAGCCCGGTTTCGACCAGGCCAGGGTGAACGATCACAACCTGGGCCCCCCGAGCAACTGCCTTCTCGAACCATTCCTCGCGCCGCTCCGGCGCTACGGAGGCTGGAAGGTCGACCACGTCGAGTCCGGGGACTGCCTCTGTGAGGATACGGGTCAGGCGGGGGACGATGTTGCGCGTGACAGTATCCTCGATGTAGACCAAGACCCGGCGCCGCTGGCCCACCTGCTCTCGCACCTCATCCACCAGGGCCAGCTCCTTTGGGTACACCTCATCCTCGGAAAGCGCCACGGGCCGAGTGATCACGATGTTCGGGTCCATGTGGCTCACCACGGGGTCGTAGGCCGCACCAAACGGCTGATCGGGGTACAGCCGCCGCAGCACATTGAGCGCCGGAACGTACCGGAATCCGGGATCGTCAGGGCCGAAGCGGTTGCTCTTGACGTATTCCTCAAGGGGCTCAATGGTGCACTTGTAGGCCTCGGCCAACTCCGGCGTCATCTCCACCGCGATCACGTCCTCGCCGAAGTCGGGGAGCGCCTGTCGCAAGTCCTCAAGGCTGATCGTCGCCATGATCGGCAGTAGGAAGTCCGCGAACACTCCGGGGCTGACGCCGGGCCGCTCGTGGACCTCGGCCTTGGCTGCAGTCTTGGCGCGGCCGGTCTTGCCGCGCTCATCGGAGAGGCGGTAGACCTTCTCCACGGTCCCGTAGCGCTCGATCCAAGCCTGGACCTCGCCAAAGTTGAATCCGGCCTTCACGAGCTTGGAAGCCTTGGTCCGAAAGAGTATGTAGGCGAGGTGGCTGGAGTACCCACCCAGAATCGTCCCGGTGCCCATCAGCACGTCGCCGCAAGCGGCGACCAGAGTGCCCATGGCGGAGCCCCGGTTGGTGTCGCCCTTGTATTCGTGAACCTCATCCACGATCAGGGTGTCGAACACTCCCTTGAGGTGGGTCTTGACGAACTGGTAAGGACGAAAGTAACGCTTGTCGCTGGGCGCCGACCCAGACTCCCCCGCCAGGAACGCCTGGCGATTCGCCTCGGCCTCGCCTCTCGGGGCCCAGAGCGGCGTCTTGCATGAAGGGCACTTCTCGTTGCTCTTGCGGATGGACCTCACGAAGTAGGCGGTCCAGACCTGGAGGCTGGCGTCGCCCTCCGCGTCGGCGTCCTCTTTCACGGTCGCCAGGAACTCACCACAGTCGGGGCACCTGTAGCCATCGAGTCCGGGGAATTGGATCCCCAGATCACCGCGGAGCCGCGCGGGGACTCCGCTGAACTGAAGCGAAGCGCTCCGGGCCATCTTCGACCGGGCCATCACGTAGAACTCGGGGCTGGATGGCTTCCGCCCCACAAGCCTGGTCAGCCGGATCATCTCGTCAAATGACCGGATGATCTCGACCTTGGCTCCGGGAACGGTCGTCTGGACCTCCCGAGACCACTTCTTTACCAGGTGCGGCGGGCACATGACCAGGGAGCGGAACGGCCCGTTGTGGCGAAGGTAGGCGGCCCCGGCCATCATCAAGGTCTTGCCAACGCCCATCTCGCCGCTAATGATCGCCGCGCCCTCGGCCTTGAGGGTCTTGGCGACCCCTTGCATCACCAGGGACTGGGCCGGGAAGGGAGCGCGCGCGAGCTCGGCGATCCGGCTGTCGTCCTCGTCCTCGGTCCCCTGCCGAGCCGGGAGGACGGAGTGCAGGTGGCGCAGGATGGCGGGGCCGTGCTCCACCAAGTACTCGTCCAGCTGATCCGGGACGTTCCCGGAGTCGTACGGGATTCGGGGAGCGGGAATCGTCAGCTCGCCGCTTGCCACCGCCTCAGAGATGATGGCTCCGACCTTGGCTGGCGCCACGTCGAGAGTCGCCACCCGGGCGTCCGGGTGGGCAAAGCTCGTTGCGCGGTGGATGGTGGCGATCCGCAACGCGCCCTCCCGGGCTAGGATCGCCGGCAGATCACCAGCCCACTCGGAGGCCATCGGCAGCGCGGTTGCCTCCCACAGGACGCGCCACACGGCACTGCTCAGGTCTCCGTCCAGCGCCATGACCACGATCTGGCTCTCGCCTTCGTCAAGGTCGCGGAAGTCGGTGTGGGCTGAGGCGACGCCATGAGTCACGCCCTCTCCGAGCTTCACCATCCGTTGCCGCTGGCCGTGGACCGGGGCCTGCACCACCTGGTCGCCTCGGTGATCCTCGGTACCGTCGTCGGCGCGGAACGTGATCTCATCTCGCCCCTCGGAGGCCACGGCCAGGATGCCGCGAACCGCGGTGTCGGGGCCAAGGAACGAAGCAACCACCGCGCGGTCCCTACCGTACCGATCAGGGGCAAGC
>JAKAWF010000194.1:0-3434 GCA_021817025.1 bacterium | reverse complement strand
CACAGTAGGCACCCATGCGCGACCGGGAGACAGCGTACTCACCCCAGAGCGGAGCTTCGTGGACCGTCGCTGTTGCCATGACGCTGCCCTCACTCATTGACTGCTGCCTCCCCGCCGCTCTCGGTCTCGATGACCTCGCCTTCAATAGCGGCTCCCGTGGAGAGATTACGGATCACTCCGTCCGTACTCAGAGTGTGAACCACGGGCAGGTAGCGGAAAGTCTCGGTCACCACTTCACCGCTCTTCTCCCCCTTCTCGTTGTAGGTCATCTTCACGTCCTTGCTCATCACCCGCTGGACGCTGCCCCTGATCAGGTGCGCGGACTCGCTGGTACCCACGCTCCCATGGATCACTCCCGAGGCCACTGTGAGTGCGAGCATTCCCCCGTCCAACGGGATCGGCGGGAGCCCGTCCACCTCGACCCCCTCCCCTCCCCCTGGCGTCTTTGCAGACCGAGGCGCGACCAAGCTCCAGAGGGGCGACTTGGCCGCCATCAACATCGCCTCCTCTCCAGAGATCACGGCGAGTCGGAACGGTGCGATCTCATCCGACTCCGGCACCTGGTATCGCCCCAACCGCGAGGCTTCCTCGGCCGCCCTTTCCTCGGTCAGCTCGGGAAGATTCAAGGGGTCGCTGAGCATCACCTTCAAGCGGCTCACTGCGGCATCGTCGGGGCCAGGGGCCCCTTCGCGGCGCTGGCCCAGCAGAACTACCTGCCCGAATCGCTCGAACTCCGGGTCAGGGAACCGCCAGATTGCCAGACGCTCGAACCGGCGACTCAGCCAGCGCAGAAGGCTCTCGCTCAAGGTTGCGGCCGGCACCAGGTAGACCAGAACCCCGCCAGGCTTCAAGGTCGGCTCGAACCGCTTCAGGAAGGCGACCTCCTTTCGCTCCTGCTTCCCGACCGTCCCATCGGTCAGCGCTGAGCCCGCCCCCACGTCGTACGGGGGGTTGAGAAACAGGACGCTCGCCTGGCCGTGGCCGATCACCGCCTGGAACGCGTCTCCCCCAAGGGAGTGATCAGAGCGCTTCGCCAGTTCCAGCCGACGCTCTCCGTCCAGCTCGATCCCATAGGTCCGGCTGTACCAGTCGTACGCCCCTCCCTTGAGCGCCTTGAGCGGCTTCCCCTCCCCCGCGCACGGGTCGAGGATCGTGTAGGGCTTCGGGCGCCGATACCCGTACCCCTCTGGTTCGCCCTGAGGCAATGCCAGCAATGCGCTGATACCCCGCACGACCACAGGGGGTGTCGGGTAGAAACCGCCCTTGATCCGACCGGCTAAACGCATGAATGGCCCCCACAAGTGAACTTGACAGGGCTACCTTCCCATGCCGCGCAAGGGCGCTAAATGCCACGTTTCCAAGATCGGCGCGAGTGCGCTGGCGCCTCACGCGCCGCTTGCGTCACCCTCAAAGCGAGCGGCCACGATCGCGTTCACCTCCTCGCGAAGAGCGCGGAGATCGCGGTTGGGCTCGCTCCACCCCAGACCGCAGGAGAGCCAGTTCGAGCAGTAGATTCTGGTGCTCTTGGGCACGGGCACCTCCAACTGCCATTCCCGTCCCGGAAGGGCAAACTCCAGGGTGACCTCGGCGCGGAGCACTCCGCCGCACAGCGGGCATCTCCGCAAATTCCGCCGCCTCGTTCCGCGCGGTGTGTTTGGCATGGGCGCAAACTCCCATGGGGCACACGCCAGGAAAATTCACATTCGGACGGGAAGCCCTATCGCTACGGGCCAGTCGCGGAGTTGGCCGAGCAGAGGCCCCTACGCCGCCTCCGCCAACTTAGGGTAAGCGCTCTGCTCAAGGCCGAAGGGCGGCGCCGACCGCTTCCCCCGGTCGCGCAGCACGAACCCGAACCTGTGGTTGCCGGGGTGACGCATCTGCCGGGCTCCGATGGCCTCCAGCTCGCGTGCGACCCATGATCCCGGCGCCTGGCCCAGCGACCGGGGCCGGGCCCCGTAGCCGATCAACCTGCGCTCCACGTGCTCGTGGCCCCGCTCCTGGCCTCGGACCTTCGAGATGGCGCGGTCATTCAGAACCGAGCCGTCCGGGAGCACCACCAGCGTCCGAGCGGTGCCCCGGCCAAGGTAGGCCGCGTTGGTGGCCTGATAGATGGTCCCCACATGACCCGGCTTCACCAGCACGCCCGCCGAGGTGTACCGGGGCACGGGGTCGCTGAAGGCCACCAGTCCTGCGATGCCATCCTCCGAGGCCAGGCGGAACAGCCGCCCCAACATCCAGCTCTCGGCGTTCGCCGGCACCTCGTCCAAGAGGACGAACCTCCCCAGCTCCAAGCTCTCCCGGTAGGGTTCAAGAGTCGGGAATACCGAGGTCAGTACCGAAGCACGAACTGGGACCGAGAGGACCGCCACGCCTACCAACCTCTCCCCCGCCCGGTCGATCAACCCGTACCGAAGCCGCGCGGCCGGGTAGGACCCCGCGTAGTGGTGAGTCAGGACGAACGCCTTGGCCGCGGCCTCGCCGATGCAGACCACGCGGTACCGCTCCTGGTTGAATCCATCGGTCCGGCTGTCGCGGTAGCTGTCCTTCCGGGAGCGCCAGCGCTGGCAGAGGGGCCCGGCCAGGTCCAGCTCCAGCTGGTCAGCCGCCCGAGGCATCACACGCCCTGCAGTGTCCATCAGGGCCACGATCTCACCGAGATCGTGGGGCGGAAAGTCGGTTCCTAGCCCTCGACGACGACTGTCGGGACGTCGAGCTGCGCGGCGGGCCAGATGTCAAGCAACACCTGGGCTGCGATCACCGCGGCCCGCTCCGAGTCGAGTCCCTCGATCTTCTGCTCGTCGCGGCATCCATAGGCCGGCGAATAAGCCCCCCACTCCCCGCCGTCCTGACCCCGGATCTGGGCATCTCCAAAGGGGCACTCAGCGCAGTTGGGGCATTGACCTCCTCCCCAGGGCTGAAGCCCGGGGATTCCCTTCGAGGGCCCGCTCATGCGGCTACCTCTTTAGGAGTTCTCGCGGCCGCGCGGAGCGGGCTTCTGCGAGCGTCGGCCCCCGGCCGGCATGCCCCCTGCCCGGGGGTGGGCGCGAGGGCCTTGAGCCCTCGGGCCAGGATGTTCTGCGAAGCGTTGATGTCGGCGTGGTTCTGGTGTCCGCAGGCGACGCAACGGAAGGCCGCTTGGCTCTCGCGGTTCTCCGGTGCGACGTGTCCGCAGGCGTGGCACTCCTGGGACGTGAAGCGGGGATCGATCAGGACCACCTGGACCCCGCTGGCGAGCGCCTTCTGCTGGAGGCGTTTGAGTAGCATGCCCCAGCAGGCGCCGTGGATGGCCTTGTTGAGCCCGGCCTTGGCGCGGGCGCCGTTGGGCAGGAACTGGCCGTCGTGCTCGGGGTCGGGCTTGGCCTTGGGACGCTTGAGCATGTCCTTCGTGCGCAGGTCCTCCAAAACGATCAGGTCGTAGTCCTTGACCAGGCGCG
>JAKAWF010000004.1 GCA_021817025.1 bacterium | reverse complement strand
CCTCATCGTCGCCCACTGGTGCGGCCAGAGCCAAGTCCAGCCAACCAGCCTCCTCGGGAACGGCCGGTCCCCAAGGTGCGCCTCGACGCTGCCGCCCGGGAGGCAGGGCGGTCCAGCTCCCTCCTCCTGGCCGACTGTGAATGAACCCCTGCTCTCGCAGGAGCTGGTAAGCGGTCGTGGTCGTCGTCCGGCTTACGCCCAGGGCCACAGCCAGGGGCCGCTCGGCTGGCAGGCGGCAGGGCGTTGTAACCCGGGCGTCCAGCACTAGGGCTCGCAGAGCCAGGGCCAAGCGGACATAGATGGGTCCCGGGCCCGAGCCAATCCGCCAATCTCCGAGAAGTCCCACCATCTGCGATGAACTGATGGCATGGCTGGTAAAGGCCATTACATCCCAAGTGGCTCTTGTTTAGATATCCACATGTGCCCATGATAGCCATATGGGTTCATCTGAGCAATGCCGACCAGGGCCTCGGCTGCGCGTCCATGGCCACCAGCACCTACTCCGTTTGGTCGCACCGGTCCCGAGAGATGCCCTCGGGCGGCGGCTGGTACAGCTCTACGGCGGTCTCATCCTCTATGGACTGAGTGACTCCCTGCTCGTCTTGGGTCGCCTCGGCCTGGACCCGTGGGACGTGTTTCAGCAGGGTCTCGCTCACCATAGCGGCATCCCCATCGGGACCTGGTCCATCCTGGTCGGGATCGGCGTGTTGGGCCTGTGGGTGCCCCTGCGTCAACACCCAGGCTTGGGCACGCTCAGCAACGTGATCGTGATCGGGTCAGTGATGGACTTGACCCTCGCATTGGTACCCGCGCCCCAGGCCATCTCTCTGCGCGTCATAGCCATGGCCGGGGGCGTCCTCCTGAATGGGGTGGCGACCGGGGGCTACATCGGTGCTGGCTTGGGGCCAGGGCCGCGGGACGGCCTCATGGTCGGCATAGCCGCCCGGGGGCACTCGCTCCGCATCGTGCGTACTGGCATCGAGGCCACTGTGCTCCTGGTCGGATGGCTGCTGGGTGGTGACATCGGGATTGGCACACTGGTCTACGCAGCTTCCATTGGCCCGCTCGCGCATATCTTCATCCCGCGGTTCACGATTCAAAGCCTCGTCGGCGTCCGAAACGTCCAAGAGTAGCTAGCAGTTCAGATCTGCACGACTGAGTTCTAACCCCGGTCGCCTTCCGGCGCGCTGCGGCGTAAACGATTTGCGTGACCGCAATCCGTGCTGCCGCGAGGGACCGCACCTATTCGCCTCCGGGGGCGGGTACTGATCCCCTGCCAGTGCATAGCGGTTGGCGCCCCCCTTTCTTGGTACTCGCCCCGCCGGGCGGATGTGGGCTGAGACCAGAAAACTGGTGACCCGCCGGTAACTGCAATAACCGGCAGGTGGGGGAGGGGACATTGGCCGATGCGATTCGCGATTATGGAAGGCTCAGGGTGCCAGACCCCAATTTGTGTCACCACGTTCAGTTGGGTTAGCGAGGTGGCACAATGGGCTTGGTAGCAACGGCGATTTGCTTTAGAGTCTGAATCGCTGCGGCTGCAGATGTCTCAAGCGCAGTTTTGGCTTCATC
Organism: bacterium; assembly: GCA_021817025.1. The sequence continues at coordinate 33,729 of JAKAWF010000004.1, read as the reverse complement.
GGGATATTCGCCACACCAAGTCATGACGGCGAGCAGCAAGTCGTGCTTCGCTCGACCCCGATCGCTCCCCACCGACGAAAGGGCGGCGGCCACCTGCTCCGTGAACCGGGCCGGGTAGTACCGCTCGAAGTCATCCACGTTCCAGTGCAGGAAGTGCTTCTGGCCCCAGGTCGAAAAAGCGCGCTGTAGCTTCTCCAATACTGCGCGACCCTGAGCGCCGCCATCGACGATGGCCCAAACTCTACCCTGGTAGGCACCCTCAAGATGCGCGGCCAGAATCAAGTTTGTGACGCCAGCCAAGCGGTTGGGTACATTGGCTACACCTGTTGCACTCACCGTGCCGAAGGTGCTCAGCTCTGGCACGAACCATGGGATGAGGAACGATTTCACGATGTATTCGGCACTGGCCTCCTCGAATACTATCCACCCACTGTGCAACCCCATGTCAGGGAGATCCACCCCGAGTTCGGCAAGACGTTCTCTGCGATCGTCGGAATTCACAATCGGTCGAACGAAGGACCTTGGGAGGTTGGCCATCGACTGCTGAGCATGAATGTCATCTAGCTGGCCGACGAAGTAGACGAGGGCATCGTTGCGTGCGGCGAGATAGTTGACGACTAGAGGAGAGTGCGTCGCGATGATCACCTGGTTCTCACACGATCGCTCGGCGAGGAACTCAAGGAGCGCTTTCAGCGAGTCAGGGTGGAGGCTGTTCTCGGGCTCCTCAACGAGGAGAATCTTCTCGACGGAACCGGCAGCTGCTATGGCCATTCCAACAGTGCTTCTCACACCGTCTCCCATACTCTGGAGCCCAATCTCCGCATCGTCAGAAAGCTGTATGCCTACGCGTATGCCATTCTGAGATGGGAGTGGCACCGGGACAGCCTGAAAGAGCTTAGTGCAGAGGCGTGCGTAGCTTTGGTACGCTTCAGTATTAGAGACGAGGACCTTGAGCAGCCGAGCCCCGAGATTGTTCAGGTCCGCTCTTATGGCTGTAGCACTCTGGGTGTTGATCTGTTCTTCGCTGCTATAGCTACGAGTGGACGGAAACCAAGGCACTACCAGATGGTCGGGAGCAACTGGCTGATACAAGGTGAAGCTTGTGGGCGCAGAGGCTGGGTGCAGGTGATTAGTCGATAGAGGCCGAACGCTAGCCAGGATAGCTCCGCTACTTTGTAGGGTGAGTTGGATGGTGACGTCTTGTCCCTCGAGTTCTGCGGTCGGATGCGCTGAAGGTAAATGTATGGCCTGTACTTCGTATGTGAGCTGTGCCTCGCTGGATCCTAAGCGGACATCTGAGCCGGATAGCTCGGAGCCTGCCTGCAGCGCGCCGACGGCTCGAAGAAGAGTGGACTTGCCCGCGTTATTGCGACCGATGAGGACGGTCAGGGGAGCGAGCTGAATGGGATCCCCGGATGCAAAGCACCGAAGGTTGGTGATGGCGATGGACTTGATTCGCACTATGGTCTTCCCCGGCTGCTATACGTGCGGGTGCGCCTATCGTCGGGCAGAAGTGTTGTTGCTGGATCTGAGTCGGGTCGTCGACGGGAGCATGGCGTCAGTGGTCGTGACATGCTGGCGTGGACCGGCGGTCGACTTGGCGACGCTACCGCTGAGGTGGGGACAGAGCCACACCGGTGCGCTGTCAGCAGACCGGGCCCTGGTGCACTTACCGGTGTTTTGGTGCCTGCGAAATGGGGCTTGATGGCACTCGGTCGGATGCGGCACAGAGCGTACTGGTGGATGAGGTTCAGTCTCCAAAGCGTGCTCCGTGGTGCGCCGGGCAAGAGGGGCGCGGAGTGCCTATTGATCTTCAAAGCCGAAGGATTCCAGCTTCAGCGTCTGCCCGTTCTCACTCACGGCTCGGACGATGTCAGGCGGAAATCCCTCGGCCGTCCTTGCATGGATCTCCACGGTGACCTCTACGTCGGTGTCAACCACACCGGCCAACCGCTGAACGATCTCCTCGGCTATCTGCGCCGCATCGCGGGAGATTCTCAACGGATTGAGCTTGGCCGTGGCGTGGAACCGTCTCGGCGCTCGGCGTGAGGCAGCCGCGCCGGGCGGGGCCTCCTGGCCGCCGGAGGCTGAACTCAAGGCAACTGCCTCAGGAGCTGTCGCCGGGGTGGGCGCGGGCTGGTCGGCTGCGTCTCGCCCCATCTGATCCTTGGCCGCAAGCGGCCTGACCAGTAGGGTGCCAGCCGTCACGGGCAACTGTTGATCCGGCTGCGCGCCTGGGCCGCGCAGCCCCAAGTAACGTCGTGTTTGCTCGTCATAGCTCTCGGCGAGGCCGAACCCCTCGTCGTCCCAGAGCAGTTGGTGGGGTCCGGACTCCACTGCCCTGTGCAGCACCTCCCGCGTGGCGAGGCGGGGAAGATAGAGATAGCGGGCCAGGAGTTCCCAGAGCTCGCCGACTGCCAGGTGGTTCCCCTTCCAAAGAGGGATCCGGTCGAGCGCAAGCCGCAGCAGAACCGGGCTGAAGACCCGATTGAGGAGCTGGTTGTCGATGAGCTTGCGGCTGGCGCGCTGGGCGAGAGTGCCGTCGCCAGCCACCCGGATCGTGTCGATCTTCACCTCCCCCTGCGGAGCGGGCTGCTCCGGAACCAGCAACCAGTTGTAGGTCTCGCGAAGGCGGAGCTGCACGTCCCGGTTGGAGCTCTCAAGCTTGGTCTCGATCTGCGCCTCGTTGAACGGAGCCAGGTTGAGCTCCTTCACCTGCTTCTTGAGCGACGTCCAGGCGAGATATTCCGCCACCGCGGTCATCAGCTCCTCGGAGCGGTTTGCATCTGCCGCCAGGAAGACGACCAAGTTGCGGTAGATTCGAGACGCGTTGCCACGTTGCTCCAAGATCCGGTGAGCCTCCTGGAGCGCTTGCGACTCTCCTCCCTTGGCAGTGTGCGGAACGTCTGGGCCGAGGATCACCAGCCGCACCGACTCTGACTCGTCGGGTACCTCGCCGCTGCTGGCGGGGACCACATGGACCGCTCCGAACTCGCCGCGCTGTTGCCTGCCGGTGCTGTCCTTCTGGAGCCGCTCGATGACCTCCAGCGACAGATCGTCGCGCTGCTGCTCCAGGTACCGGCGGGCCCGGTCGGCCGCGGTCCGGCTGATCGAGGGCTGGGTGTCGTACCAGTACCGGTGGCTGTCCACGTAGAGGTAGGTGGACTGATTGGAGAGGCGGCGCAGCGCATCCGAGAAGACCTCAATCGGGTCGCCTGGATAGGCGCAGGCGAGGCGGACTCTGACCTCGTCCAGACCCCGGTTCGAGGTGCCCTGAAGTGGGGCGGAACCGAGGAAGACCGCCCTGGCCGCTCGCCTCGCCGCCGTGTACTGGCCCAGCCGTGGGATCTCCTGATCCAGCCGGGCCGGGGTGGAGGAGGGGCCATCGACATCGCTGTCGATAATCGGCTTCCAGTTGTCCTCCAGGGGCCGGGTGAGTTCGGTCAGGCACTCGGTGTTGTCGAGGGGCAGACTGCTGGAGAGGATCAAGGGAGACTGGTCGTTCTGGACCCACAGGGCGTGGATGGCGATCGCCATCAGGCGCAGGACTCCCCGGGTTCGCTGAAAGCGCTCCAGGGTCGACCAGTCCTGGTACAGGCGATCCATTAGCTCGGGATGGATCGGGTAAGCCGCCTTGATGCGGGCGACATACGACTCCTCCCGGCACTCGCTGGGGAAGTCGCGAGCCTGGCGCCGGTACTGATCCCCGAAAGCTCTGGCGGTGGCGTCGCGGGCGGCGTACAGCTCGGGATCGGTGACGGGCTCGAAGAGGCGGCGCCGCACGATCTCGAAGCTCTCCTCGGAGCTGGCGGGCCGCCACGCCGATTCAACCCTTCCGACCACCGAGCGCAACCGGGCCAGAGCCTCCCGGCCTCCGGGTCCACCCACCTCGATGCTGGGACCGGTGTCCGAGCCCACCCGGTCGGATTCGGGGATGGAGATCACCACCATGGTGCCGGGAACCGCGTTCGCGGCCTCGGTCAGGGCTTGCGCGAAGGAGAAGTGGGCGTCGAAGCTGCCAGCGGGCAGGTCCTGGCTGTGGTAAAGCTGGCGGGCGTAGGTGACCCACTCGTCGATGAGGATCAGCGACGGCCCGAAGCGCCGGAAGAGCTCATTCAGCGCCGCGCCGGGACTGGTGCCGGTGCGATCCGCCTCCGCGACCATGGCGAATCCCTCGGCGCCGCCGAGCTGCCAGGCGATCTCCCCCCAGAGGGTTTTGACGACCGCCCCGTCGGGCTTGGTGCTGGGTTGAGCCGGGGCGATCTCGACCCCGACGATGACCGCCCGCTGGACCTTCGGCAGCTCACCGATCCCGGCCTTCTGGACCAGATCCTGGACCTCCTGCGGCAGGCGCCGGAGCGCGATGCCGGAGAAGAGGTGGTACAAGGCGAGCAGGGAATGGGTCTTGCCTCCTCCGAAGGTGGTCTGCAGGTCCACCACCGGAACTCCGCCCTGGCCACCGAGGCGCAGCAACGCCTGGCGGAGCAGCTGGCTGAGCCCTTCGGTGAGATAGGTCCTGGAGAAGAACTCAGCGGGGTCGAGATACTCCGGGGATCCCTCGCCTTGGAAGACCTGCCAGAGGTTGGCTGCGAACTCAGCCTCGACGAATGACCCAGAGGCCACATCGCGGTGCGGCAGGATCACCTCTCGCCAGGGCCGCAGGCCCGAGACCCCCTTCGAGGTCGCGGCAGTTGGTTTGGCGGCCTTGCGGGCCTCCTCGTCGAACCGCTGGCGCAACACCTCATCGCGAGACCGCTTGACGACCTGCGCCTGTTTCTCCGCGGAGACCGCTGCCAGCAGGGCCTGGATGGCGTCGAGGGTGCGATATGTCTCGTCCGAGTTGAACGCCTCGTTGTGAGCCCACCGATCTCTGGAGTCACGGAGGATGCTGACCAGGTTGCGATCGCTGCGCTGCAGCACCTTGGAGAAGACGGGGTTCCAGAAGTCCCAGAGCACCTTCAGTTGAAACTGAGGATCGGTCAGCGAGACCTTCCGCCCCGGGCTGAGCGTCGAGGCAGCCACAGCCTGCACCCAGTTGGCCTTCTCCGGCGCCTGCTGGCGCATCTGCTCATCGACGAAGGGGGCCAGGCCCTCGCCCAGAACTTCCAGGGCAGTCTGGACCCGCTCTCGGTTGCTGGCGGTCACAACACTTCTCCAATCACAAGAGGGTCTCCTGCCTTCCGTGCTGGCGCAAGCCTGCCGCCAGCCGGAGTATCTCCGGCCACGATGTGACCAGGTTGTTGAACGCGAGCGCGTCCTTGGTCCAGCCGTGCCGCTCTGAAGTGACGTAGAGCCGGTATGCGAGGTCCCGGACCGCATCCGCCAGATGGGGGTGCGGGACGAGGGTCTCGGCCGCGGTCCCCTCGCCGGACGCCTCGAGCGAGTGGACCAAGCTCTGGGTGAGCGCCCACACGCTGGGATCGCCATCCTGTGAGCGGGTGGTGTCGAAGAGCCGCTCGCGGCCCGCCAGCCTCACCTTCCCGGCTCCGGCCTCCACGACTCCTTGCTCCTGGAGATGAGACACCGCAGTTACCTTCGCCTTGGAGAGTGTCTCGGCCTCCCCGAATGCGCCCTGCTCAAAGCCGTGCCCGTCGAACCACGCGACCGCCCAGCGGGTGTCGGGGTCGAACTCGCCCTCTTGCTCGGCCAGCACCTCGTCCAGCGCCTGGTTGATGAGCCCAAGCGCCGTGCCGACCCGCATAGGGTCTCCGTTTGCCTCAACGACCTTGCCGTACTTGGAGAACACCGCCATGCCAGGACCGATGGCGGCCTGGGCGAGGTCGACGGGTGCGATGAGTCCCTCTTGGAGCTCGCGGAGCGCCGTTGGGAGGCTGGCTCTCAGCTCGGCGATGAGGCCCCTGCGGTCGATGATCCCGGCGGCGGCAGAGCGCGAGCGGCAGACGATTAGGATCGAAGATGCAAGAGCATTGCTGCCTTGAGCACGCATGCGACCGCTGCCCTCGGTTCGCATCGGCCAAGTCCCCGTGATGGCCAATCCTCCATTGAGGAGGCCCTGCAGCATCGTTTCCCAACCAGTGGAGACGAGCCCATCGCCACCGGCCGTGTCGGCCTGCTTGAAGGCGTAGAAGATGGTCATGGGAGTGGAGGGATCCGCGATCTCCTTGAGCCGGTGAAAGGCCGCTCCGAACCCCTCTTCGAACCGCTCCTTGGCGCTCTCCTTGCCTCCGGATCGGTAAGGATCGGCCACCAGCTCAGCGACCTTCGGGGTGAGCACGGTGGCGAACAAGTCCGGGTACAGACCGCCGATGGAGCGGCGCAGCCAAACGTAGAAGAAATCGGCCAGGTTGGCGTAGCCGATGTTGTCGTAGTACGGCGGATCGGTGGAGACGACGACCGGGGTTATAGGTGCCGGTAGTACGGTGGCATCTACCTGCTGCGCCTCACCCCGTGGCGCACCGGGCAACCTGTCCAGCACTTCGCACAACGTACCCAGTGAAACACCGAAGTCGCCAGCTGCGTGGGAAAACAATCCGCACTCGCCAAAATCCCACACCATAGGTATGGCTTGACGCGTGAAGAGATGCCGCACCTGGGTCTTGCTTGACTCCCATGTACACAGAGAGTTTTGTATGTCAGCCAATCGACTCACACCGAACCCCAGGTACGTCGCCACCGCATCCGCGTACGCGGGCTGCCCGCCATCGGCGATGACCTTCTCCCGGGCCTCCATGACCAAGTCGGAGAAGGTGGTCAGCGCGGTCAACTGACGGTTGGTGAAGAGGTCGGAGTGGTGGGTCAGGCCGTAGCCTTGGACACGGAACCCAAGCGCCTGCTTTGGCAGCTCGCTCATCGGCACGTCATCCGGTCGGGGGACTTCCGCTGCCCGGACGTGTTCCTCGTTGGCCGGCAGGTAAACGCGCTCCCGCTGTCCCTCCGCGACTACCGCCAGCAACTGCGCCCTGAGCCGCCCTGCCTTGCCCTCGGTCCGAACGTGGGCGAGAGGTATTGGGGCACCACATACAAGGCAGATGGCTCCCGTCCGGGATACAGTTGCCGTCTTCGGCACGCCTTTACCCCGGACTATCTCGAACCTCACCCGCTTGCCCTCAGGTATGGGCCGCGCCCACACCTCCTTCCCGGCCTTCGTGGAGAGGGAGAAGGAGCGGATGAGAGGCGCTGCGGTACCGCAGGCTGGGTTGGGGCAGGTGACGGTGCGTGACCAGATCCAGGCGATCACCGGAGCCTTGTCGCCATTGGGAAGAGTGGCCTTGGGGTAGAGGTGTCCAATCCGCTTCTCGGCTTCCTTGAGCATCCGCTCTCCATAGTGGCGGACGTCCTGGGCCAGGCCGCGGGCACCTGGCCAGGCCTCGCCGCCCAGCCGCAGTCCCTCGGGGGGGTGGAGCGGCTTCTGCCCCGAAAACTTGGCCGGCAGCTCTATCAGCGCCTTGCAGATCAGGACGGCAACCGGGTTGAGGTCGCTGGCTTGGGCCACAAGCCCCAGCCGCTGTGCCTCGAGCGGTATCGACCCGCCTCCAGCGAAGGGATCAAGGACCGGCGGGGGATTCTCCCCCATCGACTTGCGGATCTCCGCCTGGGCCGCTGCCAGCACCCGCTCGTTGGTCGAGTTCTCCCACTTCACCAGCTGCTCGATGATCCGGAAGAGCCGCTGCCGCTCAGCTGCCTGCAGTTCGACGGTTGGGAACTGGTCGGGGTGAGCGGAGGGGTCGTCAACCAGTTGGGCGAACAGGACCGCGCGGCAGGCGGCCAGAGGGCGCCGCGCCCACCACAGATGCAGGGTGGACGGGTGGCCGTGGCGGATGGACTTCTCCCGGGCCGACGCCACGTTGATCGCCTGGAGCGGGATCGCCACCTCAATCAGCTTGCGGGGAGCGGACGCCGCAATTCCGTCAGCCACTACCGCGACCAATCCACATGAGTATGGCTCCGACAGCTGCTGCTCCCATCCCGATCAGCGCCGCGGTCTTCTGCCGATTGGATCTGCATCTGTCGCACGCCAGGGTCACCGCGTCGGCGATCACGTCGATCGGCGGACCCCACCCGTACAGGCTGGCGAGGGGAAGCAGGATCTCGCGGACGTCTGACGTCGTTGGTCCGTTCCAGAAGCCGCAGAGGTCCAACGCCGCAAACCGGGCGTCAGTCCCCAGATCGCCGGCGAGTTGGCCGGCGTCCCAGAGCTTGCCTGCCGCTTGCCCAGCCCATTCCGAGCGCTTCTCAGCAATGTAGCTGCGCAGTGCCTGCTGCTGGTCGTCCCTCACCTGAGGGTGCTCTCCACAGTTCCGTTCACGATGGATCTCCCGCAGCCTCCCAGAGCCGCCTCCAGTCGAAGCTGGTGCTCGTCTCGGCGAAGTGTAGTCGCGGCGACTTGCCCGAGAAGGGGTCCCGCAGGTAGCGAACCCGCTCCCCGCCTTCTGGGAGCACCTCAACCAGCGCCAGGACGTAGTTGACGCTTGCGTTGAGACCGGTCAGGATCTCGGTTCTGGTGACGGTCACGCTCTCCGATCCCTCGATCCTTCCCTTCACCTCGATGAAATGGAGGTGCTGCTCGGAGTCAATGGAGCGGATGTCGTACCCGGGGTTGTTGGGTGGCATCGGCTCTGGGTCTCGCCCGAGCATTCGCTCCGCTCCCATCACTGCTTCCACTGCGCGGAGCTCCACCTCCTTGGTCTCCCGCGTCCGCGGGGGAGCTGAGTCAGATGGGCCGGCCAGGTGACGCACCAGACCAGATGGGACGATGAGTGCCGCTCCGACGACCACAGGGGGCAGCGGCTGCAGCTTCAGCTCCTGGTCCAGCTCCACCAGGCGCCGGTCCAGCCGCTGCTGCAACTCGTCCGCTCGCGCCCTTGCCCGTTCCGGATTGATCCGGGGCTGGCGCCCCTGGCTGACCTGCTGCTGCAGCTCAGTGGCGCGCTTGTCCCAGTGGATGATCTCGGCTGTGAGTCTGGCCTGCACCGCCGCCTTCACCTTCCGCACCCTGCCATCGGTGCGCTGCCGCACCTCGGCCAGGTGCTCCGGCACGAGGGTGGATATGGCGAAGTCCAGCCCTTGGCTCTCCACGCCAGAGGTGAGCCAGGTGGCAGTCCAGAGGTCCGAAAGCTTTGGAAGCTGCTCAAGCATGGGCGTCTCATAGTCGAGGTATGGCGCCGGACCGGCCAGCGCCGGCGCACCCGTGGGTGACAGGGTCACGAACTGAGCTCTTCTCGACACGGCCCGGGGTGGCAGGCCATCACGGCGCCTGGCGTCTGCTATCTGGTGCTCCAGGAAGAGCAGCAGCCTCGGTTCCTGCCCATCGTCGGTGGGGTTGACCAGAGTCGCCCCCTGGGTGAGTGCCCCACCATCGCGGGCCAGGGTCAGGTCGATCACGGCCTCCAGCAGCGGGTGTCCCGGGCAGATGAACTCGGCCAGCGGCCTGCCGGGCACGGCGATAAGGTCCTTCTCGAAGGTCACCCGCTCGTACCTGCTCAGCAGGGGTCCCCAGCCCGGGAGGTTGCGAATGGTGGCGGGGACGAAGGTCAGCTCGAACCGGTCCTGCTCCCGCTCCGCCGCCCTGCCCCCAACCCTCTCCAGGGCGCCGAGGAAAAAGTCGCGCACGAAGTGGGGCTGCAGCTTCTGGGCAGCAGCCTCCTCCATCTGGAGGCGGACTTCCTGCACATCCACTACGCTCATCACGTCACTGGCGAGCGCCTCTCGCTCGACCAGCTCGGAGAGACCTTCTCCGACCGCGGCGTCCACCACCTGGTGGAGCCGGGCGCGGACATCCGGCTGATCCCCATACCGAATTGCCTCGATGAGGAGATCCCGGAGCTGGCGGCCCGGCAGTGCCTGGCCCAGGACGTCGAACACCTGCCCTCCCAGGGCGATCCGCTGCTCCTCGAGCTTTTCGAGCAGCACCTGGTAGACCTGCCCCTCCCGGGTGTTCTCGGCGAGCAAGTTCCACATGTGGCAGACCTCAGTCTGCCCGATGCGGTGGATGCGCCCGAAGCGCTGCTCGATCCGGTTGGGATTCCACGGCAGGTCGTAGTTGACCATGAGGTGAGCCGCTTGCAGGTTGATGCCCTCTCCGGCGGCGTCGGTGGCGACCATCACCACCACTTGCTGGTCCTGGGTGAACAGCCCCTGGAGCCGGCGCCGCTCCTCCCGGTGGACTCCCCCGTGGATGGCGACCACTGCCTCGGCGCGGCCGAAGTAGCTGGTGAGGCGGGAGACCAGATAGTCGAGGGTGGCCCGGTACTCAGTGAAGATGATCAGCTTGCGGAACCCAGGCCCGCCCATCTGGCCATCCTCGGCGAGCATCCCCTGCAGCTCGCGCCACTTGCTGTCGGTGCCCATCTGGCGGACTTGCTTCGCGAGCTCCTCGAGACGGGCCAGGGACCGAATCTCGGCTTCCAGCTCGGCCTTGGTCTGCGCCGCGGAGGCCTGGTCCACCGCCTCCTCGTCCAGCCGCTCAGCCTCATCAGAGTCGAGGTCGTCGAGGTAATTCCCTCCCTCTTCGCTCAGCAGCTGGGAGAGGCGGCTCAGGTTTGCTGCCGGGGCCTCGGCTCCCTCGACGAGTCGCTTCTCCAGCCTCTCCCGCCGCCGGCTGAGCGATTGATAGATGGCCTCGGGCGACGACGCCAGCCGGCGTTGGAGTCCGGTGAGGGCGAAACCCACCACGGTGCGTTGCGCACCCTCCAGCCGGTCGGCACGGTTCATCTCCTCCCGGACGTACTGGGTCACCTCCTCGTACAGCTCCATCTCTGGAGGGGAGAGGGGAAAGGGGACCGTGGTGGCCCGCCGTTCTGGAAAGAGGGGCCTGCCGTCGAAGCGAAGGATCTTCTCCTTGATCATCCGGCGCTGCAGGTCGGAGACATCCCCCGCTCTGCCTCTTCCTCTGCCGGCGAACCGGTCGGGGTCAAGCAGGGAGAGGAAGAGCTGGAAGTCCTCGTCCTTGCCCGAATGGGGGGTGGCGGTGAGCAGCAGGAAGTGGCGGCAGATCCCGCCCAGGAGCTTGCCCAACCTGTACCGTTGGGTCTCCCGAACCTCGTCACCCTGGTAGTGGGCGCTCATCCGGTGGGCCTCGTCGACGATGATCAGATCCCACTCACTCGAGCGGAGGCGGGATTGAAGATCCTCGCTTCGAGACAGCTGATCCATCCTGGCGATAAGGAGGGGCTCCTCGGCGAACGGGTTACCGTGCAGGCTGGCCTCCACAGCCTCCCTGGTCAGGATTGAGAACGGCAACGAGAACTTGGAGCTGAGCTCATCCTGCCACTGCGCCACCAGCCCGCCGGGGGTGACCACCAGGCACCGCCGCAGGTCTCCGCGCAGCAGCAGCTCCTTTACGAAGAGGCCCGCCATGATCGTCTTGCCGGCTCCGGGATCGTCGGCCAGCAGGAAGCGGAGCGGTTGGCGGGGGAGCATCTCCCCATACACGGCCCGGATCTGGTGGGGAAGGGGCTCGAGAAGGGACAGGTGCACAGCCAGCATGGGGTCGAAGAGGTAGGCGAGCCGGATCCTGCGCGCTTCGGCAGCGAGCCGGAAAGCCGCCCCGTCGCCGTCGAAGGTCCATCGCCGCTTGGTTCCAGCCAGTTCGAGGCCCGCCTCGTCGTTTCGGAACAGCAGCCGCTGTGACACCTGGCCCGAGGTCTCCTGATATGTGAGGGTCACCGCCTCCTGCCCGTGCCAGGAGACCGCGACCACGATCACCTCATCGCTGGGGACGATGCCAGTGACCAGCGCTCCTGCCGTGAGATCCTCCAGCTTGGCTATCGCGGCCCCTTCGGGGTTGGGATGTCACAGGACTGCGCCGGGGCATGGCCGCCGGGACTGAGGTGAAATCCGAAACGGCAATCAGTCGGTCCGTACGTCAGGGGTTCAACGGATGCGGCGAGGGGAGGGGTCAGCGTCGGCATGCTGGAAGCATGGTAGCCGCCTCGCGTCGAGATCGAGCCGAAGGTTGACGCCGTCCCGATCGGAGGACGGGGATGGACGCTGAGGACGGTGGCCAGTTCGCTCCAAGACGGCAGCGCGGCACCCTTTTCATATGCTGAGCCCTCGGACGGAGGCGAATCCGGTCAGCGGGTGCGCTGGTTGGGATCTTGCTTTCCCGCCAGGGCGGAGCGCTGGCGCCTGCGTACCTGAGCCCTCTGGGCCAGAGCCTGAAGCTGGCGGCGCAGGTTGCCGCCGTCCATCACCATCCTGGTGATGCGCTTGCGGTCTCGCCGCCTCAGCCGCTCTCGTTCCCGGGGCTCAAGCTCTTCCATGTCCAGCATCGTAGTCGCCCGCTCGACGACTGCCAACTCTCTGTCGAGACGTGGACCGCTTCCTTTAGGCTTCACTCAGTCATAGCTGGGTGGAGCCGAGTTCCGTCGGAGCCCCATGGGCAATGCCCTGGGCCCCTTCCCATCTGTGTTTCTCAACCTGACGCCCTTTCTTCGAGGTCCGACGTGCGTGTCGGCCGTGATCGCCTCACGACCGGTCCAACGTTCTGCTCGCTCCACTTCAGCCGCAGCCGCGCTCGCTGGGGAGCGTGCAAAGCGCCGGTAGCGCCAGTCTCACGGCCGATCAGGTCGACACCGTGAGTGGCGCTGATCACCCACCGGCAATGAGCGGTGCTGACTCCGCGCCTCCACCAGAGGCCTCGTTCGCCCACCCAGTCGCCATCTATATAGAGGAAGGTGAAGAGCATGGGCCCGACGAGCTGTGCCAGCCAGATCCACATCGCAAAGAGGACACTGACGGCCCCTGGAAGGGGCGAGCCGGCGCTGTAGACGACCACCATCAGGTAGCCTGCTCCGGCGCCCACCACGGCCCCGATAGGAACCCAGAGCAGCCGCTTCCAGTTGAGCAGCAGCGATGGCCGCACGGCGGCCCACGGACCGTCAGGTGGACCGATCGGGGGGATCAGGCGGGTGCAGTGAGAGCGTGGGGGAGGGGGAGTCCGGGGCAGGTCCATCTCCTCGCTCGAGCCTGCCAGGTCCAGGACCGTACTCATGTCGGTCCGGGTCGGTGCTGACCTGGGCACCAGGATCCTGCCTGCCCGGCCTACAGCCGTCGCGATGAGGACGATCAAGATCGCGAAGGGCGCGCAGCTCAGGGCGACCCAGTACTGGTGACTGTGGACGGGTCCCGTGATCTGTCCGCCGATGACCAGCACCCAGACCGCGGCCATCCCGAGAGCGCTGGCCAGTGGTCCGGTGACGGCAACCCAGGGGTAGACATGAAGGCCCACCGGTCTAGTCCTCGGCCACGGCCACCATGCCATCGAGACCGACCGGGCCAGGACGATGGCGAGGATGAGGATCGGGATAGCCGGATTGGCCCCCTTCACGATCTCGTGCATGGCGTCGGCCCCCGCCACAGAGGCGATCACGGAGCCAACTCCCACAAAGGGGTAGTGCCAGCGAGGGACCAGCCATCGCTTCAGGTGGTACCCGATCTCCCCGGGCTGGTCGTCGTGCCAGATGTCCACCAGCCACCACAGGATGGATCCCGTGATCGTGAGGATCGCGATCAGCCAGAAGACGACAATCACCAGGACCGCCGCGCACATCACGATCACCAATAGGACAGACCAATCGCCGCCGCCACCCTGCCTGCCCATCTCAGCCCCCGGAACCGCGGAACCCCGGAGCTTGCACTCTGAACACGTGGCTGGTGGCGCGGTCAGCCGGTTCGGGAGCCGCGAACCCCAGGCGCTTGGTTCTGCTCCCGGGGGCGAGCGGAGCCAGCGCCACGCGGATGAGCCCCCGGGAGATCGGTACGGGCCAGAGCTCGTCAAATCCTCTCGTGGCCGCCCGGAGCAAGCAGGCCTCCAGCCGGCTCTCGACTCCCCGCAGGCCTGTCTCGCCAGGCCGGGCGCACTCCAAGACCAGGTGCCGGAGCGCGTCGTCATCCAGCGGGAAGAGGCCTTTGGCAAGCCCGTAGTGCGCCAGTAGTTGCGGCCAGATCTGCACCCGGGCAACTTCCACGCGTTCGGCGGGGCTTAGGCCCTGAAGCTCGACGACCAGACAGCGATCCACCAGGGCATCGGGGACACTCTCCAGGGAGTTGGCGGTGGCGATAAAGAACACCTCCGAGAGATCGAAGGGGACTTCCAGGTAGCGATCAGTCCAGGTGGCGTGGCTGCCGTCGAGCAACTCCAGCAAGCAGGAAGCGGCCGAGGGGCCGGTGGAGCCCGATCCTTCGAAGGTCTTGTCCAACTCGTCGAGCACGAGCAACACCCGGGAGGTGCCCGCAGACCGGACCGCCTTGATGATCACGCCTGGTTCCGCGCCTCGGTACACCCTGGAGCACCCCAGCAGATAGACGCCGTCTTGCGCTGCGGTTGGGACGCTGACGAAGACGCAAACCTGCCCCATCGCCCTGGCGGCTGAGCGAGCCAGGGAGGTCTTGCCGCAGCCGGGAGGGCCCACTAGCAGCAGGGGCTGGCCTCGATGCCTGCTTCCGGTCTTGCTGACGAGCCAGCTCCCGAGAATCCGATCGAGCAGGAGTTGCTTGACCGGGTCATCACCAAGATGGGCAGCGTGGAGGACCCTGGCCGCCACCTTCATGTTCATCGGCTCATGGGCTGGCAGCTTCCTCCATGGCAGGGATGCCACCCACTCCAGCCATTGGTTCAGGGCGCCGGAGTCCTCCGGGTTGGCCGTTCTGGCTTCGATCGTGGACTCGACCATCGCCCGCACGGGGCCGGGCGCGTCGGCGACAGCGTCACGGGCTCGATCGGCGAGAGACATTGGAATCTGGGCGTGCCACGGGTTGATCTCGGGTGAGGGTTGAGCCTCGGCCCTGGGCTTCGGGCTCATGCCATCCCCTCCGGCCTCTTGCCAGCCGCATGGGCAACGGCCTGTCGTTCTCCTTCTCTCCAGAGCGGATCTGAAGACAGACCGCGAGCCAGATCGCTGGCCATCGCTCCTGCGTAGTGGTCCAGCGTTGTGGAGGGACGGGAGTGACCCAGGGTGGCCGAGACCACCACCAGCGGAACTCCGGCTCGAAGCCACCGGGTGGCTGCCGCGTGCCTGAGGGTGTGAGGGCCTCGGGGCGCCAGCTTGGCCCTGCGACAGGCGGCGTAGACCAGGTCGCGGGCCTGCCGCTCGGATAGCCGCCCCTGCCGACTGGCAAAGAGGGGGGCTGCTGGCTCCAGCGGCTGGCGGTGCTGCAGATACCAGTTGACTGCGTATCGCGCGTCCGGGGACAGCGGCACACTTCTGGTGCCAGTCTTGCCGGAGAGCCGGAGCGTCTGGCCGTCGAAGTCGCCAACCGTTGCGTGGACAACCTCTCCGATCCTGGCACCGGTTGACGTCAGGACCCAGAGCAGGGCCCTATCCCGCCAGGTCTCAGCGGACGACAGCAACTTCCGGCAGTCGTCCTCGCTCCAAGTGGGGGCTGTGGCCCGCCGCACTCGCCGGCCCGGAGTGACGAGCGCTGCGCTGGTGGAATCACACCATCCAGCCTGGGCCGCCCAGCGCAGGAAGGCCTTGACCACCGCCAGCCGATGGTGGCGGGTCGCTGCCGCCAGGCCCGTGAGCGAGGCCGGGAAGGCGGCCGTGACCGACGGATCGATCTCGGAGCACTGGGTCACCCCTTGATCGGCACACACCCTGGCGAACGCTGATAGCGCTGCCCGGTACGACCGAGCCGTGGCGGGCGTGGCGCAACTCCGGCAGGCCAACTCAACCGCGTCAGCCAAGGATGGGCTGGCATCTCTCAGATGAGCGTCTGATGGCCGCAGCCGCGGCACTTGGTCGACGGTCGAGGTGCTGATGCCGATCGAGGTTGGCGAAACCGCCGTGTGGGTCGTGTCCGCTTTGTTCATGGGGCCACGTTCTCACTGGTCCTCGGCCCTCAAAATGCCGCTAAAGGATCGCCGATGACCGCACGGGCGGGGACAGTGCATGCCGCCCTTGTGAGACCGTTAGCGAGGGGAGTACCTCAGCGTGGTGGTGATCAGGGCTGGACACGAAGACATGGCGCCGACCGCAGACTTGTCCAGCTCAAGATGCTCACTTTCGCTTGGCCAACATCGCCGCTTGTCGAAGCCGCTCCCCCAGAGAGCAGGGCCATCCCGGTCAAGGGGGCTACCTGACCTGCGGATGTTGAGATGCGCCATAGTCTCCAAGGTCCCCACAGTGCGGGTGGCACCGGCTGACCTCGCGATGACGTCATCGGAACCGCCACAGTGCCACGATTGTCCCGCATGAGCGGGGCCTGGCGGAGGATCGTGGGCACTTTTCCGGGCTGCTGTCGGCCCTCTCGCCGGAATGTCCCCCTGTAGGCTGGCCATCGGCGCGATTGCCCTTCTTGCGCGTTGGGGCCAGGCGCCCTGCCAACTTGGTCTGTGACGCCGAGGTCGCTCGGCTCCGGCATGTCTTATGCCAGCGCCAGTAAGTGGCCATCGGGATATCCATGTAAGCGGACCACGCGCTGGAGGGATCCACGATGTGGGGTCTATGCGCTCGCGACAACTGCAACATCTTGCAGTTACTCCGCTTAGATGGATCCCCGACGTGGCCAAACGAGGCCGCCGCGCTCGTCTTCACGCCAGGGCCCGGACGGTCCACAATCAGGCTGGCCGAACCTCGCCCGGGACGAGATCGGCCGGGGTGGGTTAGGCAAGCGTCCGGAAGGAAGTGAACCGCCCCGGGTTTAGTAGAGACTCGGGTTAGTGTGAAACAACCAGCTGAGCTGGAGCCTCCTCATGGTAATGGGCAGCTTCGAACTCTGCGGGTGGAACCATGCCCAGCTCCCCGTGGAGCCGGCGTTGGTTGAACCAGTCGACGTAGTCGAGGGTGGCGTGTTCGACATCCTCGAGCCCGCTCCAGGGGCCGGCCTTGCGGATTAGCTCGGTCTTGTAGAGACCGTTGAAGGATTCGGCCAGAGCATTGTCGTAACTGTCACCCTTGGAACCAACCGAGGCCACCGCACCCGCCTCGGCCAGTCGCTCGGTGTAGCGAACGGCAACGTACTGGGCAGGTTCAAGGGATGGTCGCAACGTCCGCTTATTGATGTGAGCCAAGGTACTCGTCCAAGGCTTCGGCTGGAGTCTTCCATCCAAGCGTCTTGCGGGGGCGGCTGTTGAGCGTGGCAGCGACTGCTGCGAGGGCATCGGTGCTGTGTCTGCTCAGGTCCGTGCCCTTCGGGAAGTACTGGCGCAACAGACCGTTGGTATTCTCGTTCGTGCCGCGCTGCCAGGGACTGTGGGGATCGCAGAAGTAGATCAGCAGACCGGTTGTGATGCGCAGCTGGGCGTGCTGAGCCATCTCGGCGCCTTGGTCCCAGGTCAGCGATCGTCGAAGTTGTTCGGGCAGGGTCGTGATGGAGGAGGCAATTGCATCCCGCACGGCCTCGGCGCCGTGCCCGGCGAGCGGGGGCCCGTTCTTCGCCCTGGGTCCGCCGTGGCCCTCCATACGGGGCAGGTGCAAGAGCATGGTGAACCGGGTGCTGCGTTCGACCAGGGTGCCGATTGCGGAGCTGTCGAGGCCGATGATCAGGTCGCCCTCCCAGTGCCCAGGAACGGCCCGGTCTTCGGCCTCTGCAGGTCGCGCACTGATCATGATCTCGTCGCTGACGAACTTCTTCCCGCGGCCTCGAGTGCGAGCCCTTGGGACGCGAAGCGCCCGACCAGTGCGCAGACACGCGGTGAGCTCGCGTCTGAGTGCACCGCGACCCTGGACGTAGAGCGCCTGATAGATCGCCTCGTGCGAGATTCGCATCGACTCATCATTGGGGAAATCGACCGGCAGCCTCTTGGCGATCTGCTCGGGGCTCCACGACGCCGCCCAGCGCCGGTCCTGGCGGCGCCCGTGACGTCGACCGTACCACCGCACGTCCGGACCCGGCACGCAGCTTCCGTCTGGTTCCGTGACGGCGCCCGCGAGCCGGTCCTGCACGTATCGCCGCAGCGCGTCGTTGACGGCGAGCTTGGCGATCTTCGGGCGCCGAGCACGTCTATCGGCATGCCACTGGGCCGTGGTGGCTCGGTAGTCCAGGTAGCCACCACGAGTCGCGGCGTTCCGTCGCAGCTCCCGGGAGATCGTCGACGGCGAACGGCCCATCCGCCAGGCGATCTCGCGCACGTGGCAGCCGCGGGCACGAAGCATCGCGATCTCCTCACGCTCGACGAACGACAGGTAACGTCCAGATAGCGGGGTCGGAGGCAGTGATGGCATGCCGCCACTCTCGCGGAACCAACGCACCCCGACTGCCGGCGACACGCCAGCCTCCACAGCGGCGTCCTCGCTTGCGAGGCCGCGCGCGATCGCCGCCCAGAACCGCTGCCGATCCTCCCGCCGAGCCGCCGAGGGCCGACCAGGCGACCACATCGGCGGGCGACACGCCTGATCTGCGCGGCGCCGTTTGCGCTCTCCCATTACAACTCCTCTCATCAAGGCGTTGCGACGGCCGATTGAATCCGCCCTGGACACCCCTGTCGGAGTGGTGGACCAGGCCCTGCAGTTGCTGGCCCCTGCGGCCCCAGATGGCCATCTCCAGAGCGTCCAAGGCAAGCTCGGTGCGCAGAGATCGGGATGCCTGCCAGCCCACCACGAACCGTGAGAAGACGTCAATGATGAAGGCGACGTAGACCCAGCCGGCGTGGGTCTTCACATAGGTCAGGTCGGCCACCCAGAGCCGGTTGGGGGCAACCGCCACAAAGTGCCGCTTCACCAGGTCCGCCGGCCGGTCAACCCCGGCCGCGGCCAGCGTGGTCCGGGGCGTTTTGCCCCGGACCGCTCCCCGCAAGCCCAGATCCCGCATCAGCCGCTCCACCGTGCAGCGGGCCACTGGGAAGCCCTCGCGTCGCAGCTGGGCCCACACCTTGTCCGCCCCGTAAACCCGGAAGTTCTGCTCCCAGACCCGCTGGATCTGCGGCTTCAGCTCCTGGTCCCGGATCTCCCGGGCCGAAGGCGGCCGGCTGCTGGCAGCGTAGTAGGTGGCCGGCGCGAACTGCAGCACGCGGCAGATCGGGGTCACTCCCCACCGTTCCCGGTTGTCGGTGATGAACTTCACCACTTGGGCGGTCTCGGGTCGAGCTCCCGAGCGAAAAAAAGGGATGCCGCTCTGAGAATCTCATTGGCCCGCCGCAGCTCCCGGTTCTCCCGCTCCAGCTCCCGGATCCGCTCCCGCTCCGTCGTCGTCACCCCAGATCGCAAGCCCCCGTCCACCTGGGCCCGACGCACCCACCTCCGCAGCGTCTCCCTGGTCATCCCCAACTTCGCCGAGATCGACCCAATCGCTGCCCACTCCGATGGGTACTCCCCTCCGTGCTCCAGCACCAGCCTCACTGCCCGCTCCCGCAGCTCCTGCGGGTACCTGGTCGTGCTTGTCATACCTCCATCCTCTCAACGAATGGAGTCTCCAGCTTTCCCGGGGCGGTTCAAAGTCCTTCGGGACGCACCCGCGTCCTGGGACCTAACGGATCGGGCGAGACGCCGAGGAGTACCGCGACGGCTCGGTCGGGTGCGTCCACCGAGGCGGCCAGCCTGCGTACTGCGCCACTATGAGACCCACTGTCGCCCGGACGCGACCGGGTTTGCGTCGTCATCCCACTCGGTCTCGTTCGTGCGATGAAGCTGGGCGCGCTGGAGCACGCCAAAGAGGTCTCGGGACCATCCGTCGAGCTCGTGGAGCGTGCTGCCCGGGTAACGTAGTCCTCTCTCAGACTCACGGGTGCCGGCGGTGAGCGTGATGCTATCCTAAAGGCTAGGGTGCTCGACTGAGGGTCGGAGCACGGGGATCCGTACCTGAATATCTTGTCCAATGCAACGGCTAAGACCACTACATCTAGGGCGAACCTCCTCATCTCCGCCGCGAGTCACCGAACCATGGGGACGAGAGAAAGTGGCTCCAGAATACAAGTTCGCCGAGGAGATGATACTGTGAGGCGGCTACATCTACCAAACGAATGCTCGGATGGCAGGTCCACATGAGTACCGTCAAGCGCAGAGACCTTATCCAGCGGTTGCAGGACATCCGCGGCTCACGCGTCGTTTGCCTCGTGCTGGCTGACCGCGAGACATTCCCGCCAGGGCTCCCTGGATTCAGTGTAGCTCTGAGCCCCGACATCCAGATGTGGCTGCTCGACCTCTTGCGTGGGATCGGCCATGTCCCAGCCCTAGACCTTGTGTTGTACACCCGGGGCGGTGCGACAGAGACCGTGTGGCCAATGATTAACGATCTGCGCGCACAGTGTGACAAGTTGTCCGTCCTCGTCCCGTTTCGAGCGCACAGCGCCGGAACTATGATCTGCCTCGGCGCTGATGAGGTAGTCATGAGCGACAGCGCGGAACTGAGTCCCATAGACCCAACGACTGGCAATCAGTTCAATCCTCACGACACCGCAAACCCCTCTAACCAACTGGGGATCAGCGTCGAGGATGTGACGAGCTACTTTGGATTTGCTCACGAGGTGGCTGGGATCAGTTCCGAGTCGGCGACCCTCGAAGTGTTCAAGCAGCTGATGTCAACTGCGCCAACTATTCATCCACTTGCACTGGGGAACGTATACCGCCAATCTCGGCTGACAGAACGCCTCGCGTCCGAGTTGCTCGCCCTGCATCTTGAGCGGAACGACGACAGGTTCAAAGAAATTGCGGCGAGTTTCACTACTGGCTTCTATTCGCACCTGCACACGATCTCGCGTAAGGAAGCGCAGTCTCTCCTTGGGGATTCGTGGGTGAGAGCTCCCAATGCCGATGAGGCAACGGCCATGGATGCCCTCTTCGCCGCATTTTCCGAGGATCTCTACCTGCGTGATCGCTTCAACTTGCCGGATGAATTCGGCGACGAGTTGCGAAAGGACATCACGGCTATCGGAGGCTTTCTCGAATCGGACGCGCTGTCGTTCGTACATGTGACGCGTCTGAGGATGGCGCAGCGCCCGCAGTTTCCGCCGGGCGTACAAGTGCAAGTCCCGCCCGGCCAGCAGATTCCGCTGGCTCCATGGGCGACCCGAACGTTCGATTGGAGTCCGACTGCCATTGGCTGGGTTGTCAACAGTGAGGGAGCGTAGTGATGATGTTCAGAGTATTGCCTGACTCGCTTGGCCTGGGTATGCTCGAGACGCAGTTTACGTATTCGACTGCGGATATCGAGCGGAGTCAGTTCTATGAGCCGGTGCATAAAGTAGAGCCGAGTTTAGCTCCACCCAGCGTGGTGACAATGTTAGTCGTCGCGGGCGATCTGTACTTTCTTGATGAAGAGTCCGTACCAAGTGGGACAATTCTCAGCGAGCATGCCGCGCTCGCACAACTTGCCGAGGGCGCGTACCCGAAGCACGACACCGCGCCCCCTGCATAAGCACGGTGGCGGGCTCTAACGTCGGATCTGCGCCCATCGGGAGCACGCTTCACCAGCGAATGGTCTTGTTTGATTCCGGGGCATTCATCGCTCTGATGATTGGGAACGACGATCACCACGCAGATGCTGCCTCATGTGTAAGACAGTTGGTAGCTCAGAGACTTCCAGTCGCTGTCGCGGCACCGACGATTTACGAGAGCCACCGTCGAATCCTCCAGCTAGCGGGAAGAAGTGCCGCCCGGACCTTTCTGGAGATCTTGGGGACAGGGGAGATGGAGGTCATCCACGCGGGAAGGGACGAATACGACGGGGCTGTGCGGATACTCGATGCCCATCCCTACCTGGCTCTGACACTAACGGACGCGGTGAGCGTTGCGATCATGCTCGCCCGCGGGATCGGGAGTATCTTCAGTTTCGATGACGACTTCCTCCAGGTCGGACTACTGAGAGTGCCGCCGTTGTGAAGTGTGAGTGGGGCCGCAG
Source organism: bacterium (assembly GCA_021817025.1). The sequence goes on along the minus strand of JAKAWF010000004.1, from coordinate 11,994 downwards.
CTTCCCGCTTGGATGCCGACGATGACCTCCCGGCACGGAGGGATCGACCGGTCGTGCCGCGAGATCCAAGGACGCGGGTGTCCTGAAGGATTTCCTTAGGGGCCGCCTCCTCAGACTCCGTGCCGGATCTCGCCCGGGTGGGGGTGAGGCCACGGGCTACACCTATTGCGGACAGCGTGTAGGGGGACGATCAGGATTAGCCATCGCTCCGCCCACGTCGGGGCGGGGCTCCGCCGCCTCCTGGACGCCCATGGGGCTGGACGCAGGAGGACCAAGTGCGCGACCAGCGCGAGCGCTGCTCCTCAGCCCCCAGGCCAGCGACCGTCGCGCCGGCCGGGCCACCTCAGCCGTCGGTGGTCTATGTGCTTCTTGAGAAGGGCTGCGGCTTCGGACTCTCCGGGGTCTGCCCGGCCACCAGTGAGGGATAGATCTCAGCGGCACTGAGGAGTCGCCACGTGCGCTGGGCAACTCCAAGCGGTTCGCCGAGGTTGTCGTGGCGTCCTCGCAAGCTCGACCAGCGAACGGGTTTGCCGTTCCAGTACTAACCTGAATTTTTCGTTAAGGGTCGGGACGGGCACGCGGGCTGGGTAGAGGGGCCGGATAGATGGGTCACTGGTTGCGGGCCCGGTCTTCAATGGGCCCAGCTGGAGGCTGGGCCGGTCCGGACGGAGGGTGTCGGCGGCAGGGGAGGGATCGCAAGCCTGGCAGGGGCGTGCTCGGATGCTCGGGTGGCCGCACGGCATCGGCGCAGCGGGGTTCAGAGGGGTAGCGCGCGCAGCCTCTGGAAGGCCATCTCCAGCTCCCGGGCCCAGGGCCAGCCGGCATCGAGGCGCAGGATGCGCCGCCTGCCGGTGTGCACCAGCCGCCCCGCCAGGTGCAGCAGTTGGTAGCGCAACCGCTTGGGCCGGGCCAGCCGGAAGTCGGGGCCCAGGCACAGATGCTGAGCCCAGCAGAGCAGGTTCTGGGCCAGTTGCACCAGCAAGAGCCAGGCCTGGTTGGCCTGGAAGCTGTGGCAGGGGAAGTTCGCCAGCCCACAGTCCTTGGCGTCCTTGATCCGGTCCTCCACCCGGGCGTGGAGCCGTTGCCGCGCCTCCAGGTAGGCGATGTCGGGATCCTGGCTGTTGGTGATCAGCGCCTGGTGGCGCAGCCCGTTGGGATCAAAGAGGTTGTAGCTGGCTCCCGGATGCGGCTCCTCCCGCCGCACCACCACCCGGGATCCCTTGGGCCATCTGGAGAGATCGAGCAGGGAGGTGATCTCCGCCACCTCGGCCCCCTCCAACTCCTCCATCTCCTTGGTGATCGCCGCCTCCCAGCTCTCCGGGGAGAGCCCCAGGACCGCCTCCCGCACCGGCGCGGTGAGGTCGAAGCCCACCGAGAACTCCAGCCCCCGGCTCACGATCTGGTCCAGGAACTCATGGCTGGCGCCGGCCGAGTCCGACCTCACCAGCACTGCCAGCCCCTCTTTCCCAGTGGGCAGCTGAGCCAGCGCCTGATCCAGCAACCACTGGTGGTCCTTGGCGGTGTTGGAGCCGGCGTTGCCGGGCCGGAGCATCCCGCCCAGCGCCTCCCCGGTCTGGTCCAGGTAGGCCAGCAGCGGGTGGTAGCCGAAGCCGTGCTTGTAGTTGGCAGCTGCCTGCTCCTTGTTCTCCGACTCCACCTCCACCAGGGTGGCGTCGAAGTCCAGGGTCACTCGAGAGGGGCGCAGCCCACAGCTCCAGACCCTGGCCCTGGTCCGGGCCACTGCGGCTGTGAGCCGCCCCAGCATCCGCTCATCAATGGAGTCCAGCACCCGCCAGGCGGTGGGGGTGGAGGCCACCTTCCCGAACAGCTCCGGCTGCTGCCGCAGCACCGCCAGGTCCGAGATGCACTCCCCACCGTCCGCCAGGGTGATCGCCAGGTCCACCAGCACCCGGGCCGGGTTGTGGCGGCGGCGCCGTTTGGCCAGCGGTGCCAGCGCCTTGGAGAGCTCCGCCTCCAGCCCCACCCGCTCCGCCAGCTCGGCCAAAAGCCGGCTCCCGGCGTGGCCCACCAGCCCTTCTCCATCTGCCCGCACCACAACCCGCGGCCGGTGGTTAAACTTCACCTTCAAGGTGATGCCCTCCTTGGTGGGAATAGTGGTCTAGACATCCACATTTTCCCAGACCAGGAGGGCATTTCCGCAACTGCCCCCAGCTACTCAGTCGCCCCTTGATGAAATATCCAGGCTAATGGGACCATTAATTCCTGGACTGCGGCCCCTCTCGACCGCGATCAACAGTGCTCCATCACCTACTCACGTGGTCCGGAAACCAGCGGTCGGTTTAGTATTCCCAGACCAGCGCAAGGGATCCGACCGGCCGCTTGCCTCCGGGCGCTGCGGTTGGCCTCGCTGGAGATAGCCCGGTTCGAAGACAAGCCGCTCGACTGCGGCCTTGGCCTTGGCGATGCAGGGCAGGCTGGAGTTGTCGATGGCCAGCGCGCTGGCAGCCAGAGTGTCCATCTGCATCGCAGAAGGCGGCCCGGCCGGTCGATGGCTCCGGGACCCTGAGAATCGGCGTCTTGAGATGGCCGAGTAGGTCCACCAGATTGACGGGGGCCACGGATGACTCGCGACCCTCGGCGGTCAAATCCGTCCGGGGCCTACACCATCCGCCCGGCCCGGGAAACGGCCGTCCGTGACCCGCCGAGAGTACCTCTTACCGGCGGCTCACGGGGCCAAACTGGTCCTTCTGATCTCCCGCCTGGGCCATATGGCGTCGCGATGCTGCGTGACCTAGTCCCCAGTCAGCTCCCTATATCGGACCGTTCCCCGCTCGGGGCAGGAGGGGGAGCCGGGCGGCAGTGTCGGCTTGCGCGACGTTAGGCGGGCTGGAGGACGAACCCCTCGGCCGACGCGGCGGTGCGAAGGTGCTGGTCGAAACAGAGAAAGACGGTGAGGTCGGGTATCAGCCGTCGAGTGAGGATCGCCGTCGCGAGTTGGATGGCATCCCCGGCGGTCAGCGGGTGACGGTCGAGAATCAGGATCGCTTCGTCCAGGATGTCCTGCCCCAGCCGAATGACGGTGAAGTCGACGCCGGCCGCAGTTTCCTGCCGGCTGAGGTCATTCTCGAAGGTTGCGATCAAGATGTCCGCACTTGCTCTGGACATCCCCTCAATTCGGCTCTTGCGTCTAATCGCCGACGCCACCTCGACCCGGGCAAGTTCGGAGATGATCAAGGCCCCCGCGCCCAGCACCATCGCGGTCTCGGGCTCCTTGGCGTAGATCTTGACCACGGCCGAGCTGTCGGCGAAGGCGGTCAGGTCCTACCCTCGATGACGTAGTCGCTGAGTGAGCGCCCCAGCGAGGCCTCAGTGCGCGCCTCACCAACCTTGGCCTCGGAAGGGCGGAGCTGGCGTGGCGGTGGCACGTTGGCCAGCAGTCCCGCCCGCCTCAGAACTTCCCGGGTCGTATCCTCGTCTGGCATCCGCTCTGATTGCTTCCGCCGGGGCTCTCCTGTTGCGTCGGTGCGGGGCTGGGCGACGTGCCGAGTCTCGAGCCACTGGATCACTCGTGCCCACCACTGCCCCAGCACCTTCCGGGGCTCAGCCGCCGGACCTCGAAGGGGCGTACGGGGTGGTGTCGTGATCATGCCAGGGACACCCCGGTGGACTTGCGCAGGCGATCGGCGGCTTGAGGCCCATGTTGCGGCCCGTCGAGCGCGAGGACCATCGCTTCCAGATCCATTCGGATGACCTCCCACCGGGTCGCATGCCTGATAGATCTCAAGGCGTGGACCATGGCAATCCCTGTTGGCCACTGGCGACCTCAAGTGCCACTAGGGCCACAATCGACCTCCAGCGAAAGACGATGCTCGGCGTCACAGTCGGGTCTCCAATGCCTTGAAGCCTCTGCGAGCACCTTACCACTGAGCAGCATGGCCGGAGCCCGATCGGATCAGTCCTTGAGATGGTCAGCGGTCCCGAAGGTCCGACCAACTGGGAGCCACAGCCCTCCAGGGCAATCGCATCCCTACCGTCCACCAGTCGTTCATCAGCTCTTTGATCTCAAGCGCCACCGACTAGACAGTCAGCCGAGCTAATCATGGAAGGATGGGGGAGGGGCTGGTCGCCTTCCCTTGGAGCAAGATCTGTGATCCACCGCCGATGGCCGAGGGGCTTCGGTCCGTCGACGTGAGACCCAAATCCACCCGCCCTTGGCGGGGAGCCGCAGCCCAGCTTCGGTAGTCCGGAAGAGGCAAGGAGTCGAGCTGGTGATGGACCGCCATCGGCTCATGCCAGAGGCTGGCATCGCCGGACCCGATCAGTGTCACATGTACCGGCCCGCCTGCGCTGGGCGCAGCCCCGCAGGTGCCGTTCCTCACGCCATGAGTCCTCGATGGTATAGCTCACCGCGTCCGAAATAGTGGGCCTCCTGTACCCGCCGAGTTCACCGTGCCGACTTTGACGGCATCCGGGGCGAGATGGATGTCTGCCAACTCGCACGGATAGGGGAAAATCCCCATATGCGCTCGGCCCACCGGGGTTCGCAGGCAGAGCCGGGATCAAGAGCGGACCCGGTGGTAGAGCGCCAAGAGGGCTTCTGGGAGGTGCTCCCGCTCCTTGACCAGGGTCCAGGCGGCGGGCCCGCACATCCGGCCAAGGTACTGACGAGCGCTCACGTCGATGGTCAGGCAGTAGGGCTTGATGCCCTGGGCGCGGAGCTCATAGAAGGCGCGCCGGGTGTCCTCGACGGCATAGCCACCACCGTATCCGGAGACGTCGTAGGGCATCCCGTCGCTGATCAGCAGGATGGTTCGCTGGCGACAGTCGATCTCCTGGAGCGCCTCAGCCATGTGGCGCAGGCAGGGTGCGATCCGGGTGAAGCCAGCGGCGCGCAGGGAGTCGATCCGGGCCCGGGTGGATGGACCCCAGCGCTCGTCGAAGTCCTTGATCCAGATCACCTGACAGTTGTGACGGGACCGGCCCCGGAAGCCGGTCAAGCAGAACTGGTCCCCCGCGGCGTCGAGCGCCTCGCCCATCAGGGCCAGAGCCGACTTCTCCAAGTCCAAAGTCCAGCCCCCGGTCGACTCGCTGATGTCGGCTACCACCGCCACCGCATTCCCTGCGGTCGACCTGGCCCGCTGCCGATAGAGGCGATCATCGGCACCCGGGCGTCCGCAGGCTATGGCTTCGACCGTGGCACTGAGGTCGATCTCGTCCCCGTCGAGCCCCAGTCGTGTCTCGGCTGCCGGATGGGCGCGGCGCTCGAACAGGCGCCGTTAACGGCTCCGTGCCGAAGCCGTTAACGGCGCGGTGGTGCCGGCCCCGTCACTGCCAGCCGGCAGGTCGTAGACCGAGCACCACTGGGGTCGGTAGGCACCGCTGGCGCTGTCCCACTCCTGGTGCAGGCAGGGATCCTGGCCGTCCTCGGGCTGCTCGGCGGCGGGGCCCGGCGGCGGCTCCACCGCCAGCGCCCCGTCGGCTGGCGGCTGCGGCCCGATGACCAGCACCCGTGAGTTCGAGGGGGAGCTTGAGCCGATCGAGAAGAGGGCGGCCCTTCCCGCTGCAGGGGGACCACCACGGCCGCCGCCGTGGGCGGATGGGGGATGCTCGGGCAGGGGCAGGGCATAGTGGAGGGGGAGCACCCGTGGTGGCGCAAAGGGAGGCCCGGGGGGAGGCGCCGTGGGCACCGCCAGCCACCGGCGGATCGATTCCCTTGGTCGGGACAGCGGGTCCTCGGCAGCCAATCCGGCCCGGTCTCGGGGCACCATCAGGGATCTCAGGAGGACCGCTCCCGGGTCGGAGCCCATGCCCCGCTGCCGGACGAGTTCCCACCAGCCCTCCTCCAAGGCAGTGTGGCCGCGGCTCAAGCCGGGCAGGCGGGAGCGCAGCTCCCCCGCCACCAGCAGATTGTGGAGGATGACCACCCAGAGGTCTGGGTCAGCACGGTCCCCGAGCCATTGGGCCATGCGGGCTGCCTGCAGGCTGAGGAGAAGCCGGGCCAGTCCCTGCGCGGGGACCGGGGGGATTTCCACCTGCCTTCCCCGCCAGCCAGGGGACGCCCCGAAGTCCAGGTCCACGTCGGCTCCCAGCAGGACCCTGGTGGCGACGGCCACCGACCACAGCTCCGCCGTCACGCCCCGAAGTGAGCGCCGATGACCTGCAGGATGGCACTCTCCAGGTCGGGGTCGTCCGTGATGCAGTGGGCGATTGCGGCACGGCAGGCGGCGGTGGGCTCGATCCCGGCCAGCATCAGAGTCGCCGCCGACACCAGGGTCCTGGTGCTGGCCCCCTCCTCCAGACCCTCCGGGACCATCGCCCTCACCTCGCCTCCGATCGCGACCAGGGCCTCCGCCATCTCCTGCCCAACCCCGGTCTCCCCGGTCAGGACATCGACCTCCAGCGGGGGCGGGGGATAGCCCAGTGCGATGGCGACGAAGCGCTGCCTGGTACTCTCCTTGAGGTCCTTGGCGGCACTCTGGTAGCCCGGGTTGAAGGAGATGACCAGCATGAACTCGGGCGGCGCCGGGATCTCCGTGCTCAGGCGATCGAGCGGCAGCACGCGCCGATCGTCTGCCAGGGGGTGGATCACCACGATCACGTCCTTGCGCGCCTCCACCACCTCGTCCAGGTAGGCGACCGCGCCTCTCCGCACGGCGCTGGTCAGAGGCCCGTCCAGCCACTGAGTCTGCCCGTCCTGGAGCAGGTGCCGACCCACCAGGTCGTTCCCGGTCAGGTCGTCGTGACAGGCGACGGTGATGAGGGGCCGGCCCAGGCGCCAGGCCATGTGGCGAACGAACCTGGTCTTGCCACATCCGGTCGGCCCCTTGATCAGGACCGGGAGCCGGCGGTGATGAGCCGCCTCGAAGAGGTCAACCTCCGACCCCTGAGGCAGGTAGAAGGGGGCGGTGGACGGGCCCAAGGCCGGACTCGGCGATTCCAGCGCCACTAGCCGCACCGTCCTCCGGCCGCTGCCATTGCTGCAACTACCTCTCTGCGCCCGAGCCAGCTCCGACTACAGAAGCCATCAGCACCCGGTGCAAGCCAGACGGGCCTCATCGCCACCTCCGAGCATAGTCCCGTGGGCCGAGCCCGGTCAAAGCCCCGCATTGCCTCAGCGAGAATCGCACCCTGGGGCGATCGTTCCCTAACCTCAGACCACCGGACATGCCAGTTCGGGGGTGACAGTAATTTAGTGGTGCACTCCTGACTGGCGCAGCCGCCTCGGACCGGGACCCGCGAACTCGGGCTGACACGTTCGGAAGCCCGGCCACCCGCAGCGATGCACCATCGCGGCAACCCCGATGTCCAGAGGTCTGAACCTAAGGAATGACACTGAGTGTCGGCCGCTGGAGAGCGGCAGTGAGGGGACGGGACCCATGCGCATCCGGGAGCGCTACGAGCTGGCTGAGGAGTTGAGATCCAGGTACCGGGGATCGGGTCGGGTGGAGCGGGGGCAACTGCTGGATTCCTTCTGCTTGGCCGCTGGGTACGGGCGCAAGTACGCCATCAAAGTGCTGAGGTGGCGGCGACGGCTGCCACTTCGCAGGAAGATCCGCAGGGCCAAGAGGTACGGATCGGGGGTCCGGGCCGCACTGAAGGTCTGCTGGGAGGCCTCCGACTATCTGTGCTCCCAGCGACCGGGTACCAGCTGGCTGACCTTCCACCCCATCCCCTTCGTTCTCCGATCCATAACCAGTCAGGACCCACTGGCGTTTAGGGCCTGGGAGCAGGATGGTTTGATACGGCAATGATCTCGAGACGAGCAATGCGCGCAAGGGCCGGGTGGGTGGCTGTGCTCACGGGGTGTTGGGGAACGGCCGCGTCCTCCCCGACGCATCAGGCGCGAAATCCGCCCGGGGTTGCGCTCGCGTCGTCCGGTGCGGTCGTCCGCGTGGCGCTGGGAGGCGCTGAGGCATGAAACGAGTTGCAAGGCGATGGCTCGGCGCTGTCGGCCTGGCGATGCTCGTCGCCCTTGCGGGATGTGGATCCTCGCCTGGCTCGGCGATGGTGTCGTCGTCGAGTGCAACCACATCGGCTGGGACGTGGTCGGTCTTGCTCCTGCGCCCGGCCGGGCCCTTCGGCGCGTGGGTGTGGCTCGCTCAGGCGTCGAGCGGCACGGCGCTGGGCCCATACGCCGAGGAGATCGCATTGACCCTCGACGGCGGCGACTCGTGGCTCGTGCGGACGCCACCAGGATTGGCCACCGGCACTTCCGACCGCTCGATCGCTCAGCTGGCCGCAGTGAGCACGGCCGACGCGTGGGTCAGCTACGCAGGAGTCACCAGTGGCAGCCCGCAGACCCTAGTCGCGACCAGAGATGGGGGCAGACAGTGGACACGAGTGGGGTGGCTACCGTCCCCGAATTGCACGCTGCAGTTCCTGACCGCCAAGGTCGGCTGGTGTGTGACGACGCTGGGGGCGATGGGCAGTGAAGCGGTGACCGTCTACCGCACCACCGACGGTGGCCAGCATTGGACACTCAAGTCGGCCTCGGCCTCGCCGCCGCACTCCGGGACGCCTGGCAGTCTGCCCGTTGGCTGCGACAAGTACGTCGCGTTCACCGCGCCGACCGTGGGGTGGGCGGCGTTCCTGTGTCCCATTGGTCTGTCACCGATCTACGAGTCGGTCGATGGTGGCAGGACCTGGACCCGCCAGTCGGTCGCGGCGCTTCCGGCCAGTTACCGTCTCGGTTCGGTCGGCGACGATCTCTGGAATGGAGCCCCCGTTGCTGTAGGAGCGATCGCGGCGGCAGGACTGACCGTAGAGGACCCCGGTGTGAGGAGTCTGGTCTATCGCAGCACCGACGGTGGCCGCACCTGGTCACCCGTGAGCCTACCCGGAACTCCTCGGCAGTGGTCGGTCGATGTCGTCACGCCAACGACCTGGAAGCTCAGCTCCGGGCGGACCGTTCTCACGACGACTGACGCCGGGGTGTCCTGGGTGACTGTCACCTCCAACCTCGCGTTCCCGGTTCAAGGCGGCCCCCAATACGTCACCGCGAACGATGGATGGTATGCCACCTATGACCAGCGCACCCTCTACCGCACCGACACTGGAGGTGCCTCATGGAAGCTCGTCCGCCTCCCCCCCTTCCCTCGCAATGCGCCGTAGTGCTCCGGTTCCGGTAGCAACTGGCCACAAAGTGGGGGAGAGGCCTGAGGAGCGTCAGTCAGGAGGTGTGCGAGAACTGCCGCTCAGCGCGTCGCGGTGCACCTGCCTGGTTGGGGGAGACCCGCCGCCAGGCCATCCGATCGATGTTGATTGCTGGCTGCGCGTCGGCCGCCATCTGAGCGCTGACGACCGCTGGCCGAGCGTCCACCCCGGTCCGTGCCAGCAGCTGCGCGCTCGCTGATCGCCAGCTCCACGTGACGTCGCTGGGGGAACATCGACGCCTGCACAAATTGCAGAGATCGGCGGTCATGGACAGAGCACCAGCCGCGAGCCGCCCGCTCCCTACGTAGAGGAGAGGAGCCACTCAGGACCCAGCCACCGGCACCGGAGAGCGTGGGGGCGCCGGTGGGCGGATCAGCCGCCCGGACGAGACCGCCCACACAGCTCCTTCGCCCTCGGGCCTCGGAGCGAATCGCGCCGGGCCGAACCCCACCACCCGCCGCCCCCGAGACCCGGAGCCGAGCCGCTCAGCGACGAACTCCGGGGTGATCCACACTCGTCGGGTCGGCGCGCCCTGGGCGATGGCCCGGATCAGCAGAGCCTCCATCCGGGTCTCCACTCCCCGCAGCCCGGCCTCTTCCGCGCCGGCGTACCCGATGACCACCAGCTCGAGCGTGTCCGGCGGGAGGGGCACCGTCTGGGTGGGGAGGTTGTAGGCCCTCAGCAGCCGGGGCCACAGATGGGAGCCTGCCACCTGCACCCGCTCAGTGGGTGTCAAGCCGGGTACCTCGACCACCTCGCAGCGGTCCAGCAGCGGCGCGGGGATCGTGTCTGGTGAGTTGGCTGTGGCCACGAAGCTCATCGCCGAGGTCGGGTAGGGCACCCCGAGGTAACGATCGGTCCAGGTGGTCGAGCCCAGCAGCTCCAGCAGCCACGCCGTGGGCGAGGAGCCTCGCCAGTTCCCCGTGCCCACCTTGTCTATCTCGTCCAGCACCAGCAGGAGCCTGGCCGTGCCCAGCCGCCTGACCGTCCGGATGATGGCGCCGGGCTCTGCTCCCGACCAGATGCGGTCGGCCCCAGCGAGGTAGCACTCGTCCACCGCCGCCATCGGCACCGAGACCACCTCGAGGGGACGGCCCATGGCGGTGGCCATAGCCCGTGCCAGCGTGGTCTTGCCGGTCCCCGGGGGGCCGACCAGGAGCAGGGGGCGCAGACGGTGTTCCCCATCCCCCTGACGTTCCAAGTGAGCCGCCGCGGCGGCACGGTCAGCCAGGATCGCCTTCACACCCGCGTGACCACCGTGGGCCGCGTCGAGGGCCCCGACCGCCGCCGCAGTGGGCGTCCGCCGCGCGGGGGGCGGCTGGCCCCAGGGCAGCTCCGCCACCACCCGCAGCCAGTTGCGTTGACGGGTGGCGACGTAATCGTCCTCGGCCTTGCTCGTCCACTGAACCACCGACTCCACTTCGGCCTTCACGGCGTCCGAAGCCTCGGCCACGGCCGCCCTGGCCCGCGCCACCAGGGCGGCCGTGGCGTCGGACTCGGCAGGTGACGCCTCCTCGCCCGGCGTGCGGACGGCCTCTGCCCTTGCGCGGGCATGTTCCTCTTGATCCTCAGTCTCTGCCTCTGCCTCTGCCTCCGCCCGCAGCTCAGCAGCCCGCAGCCGGACTGGACAGTCGTCTCGGGAGAGCGTCGGATGCAGCAGACCACAGCTGGAGCACGGGCGGGGGTCGAGGTCTTCACGAAAGCGGGACATGAGCCACCTCCTGCCAGCCACCAGGGTTCGCGCACGGAGCGCACATCTGTCCCCTGGGAGACTGCGATGGCGCCGGCCCACTGGGCGGCGCCTGTCTGGAGTCTGCCGCGAGGCAACGGCGGGAAAAACTCCGCTGGGCGAGCCAGATGCGGGTCAGCCGGACTGGCCATGGCGGACTCCCAAAAATAGGCCGCAGGCTCGTCGTCCCAGGTCCACTCCGATGGCGAGCCGGGCCAGGAGGGCCGCGAAGGCCTCAGGTGGCAGGCGGAGCCACATGCCGGGGAGCCGGTGGCCGGAAGTGCCATCCAAGGCCATCGGCGGGGGAGCCCCGGTGCGGAGCCCGCCTGCAGTGAGGATTGCGCACTGGTTTGGCGGTCTCCGACCACGGCCGCGGATACGCCCTCGGAAGGGACCGGAAATCGGATGTGGCCCAGCCGCCGAGAATCCCTCTTACCGGCGGCTCACCGGGAAAAACTGGTCCTTCTGATCTCCCGCCTGGGCATCGCGGAACTTGGGAGCATGGTGCTCTACTCGGGTCCGTTCAACCCCGCTCCAACTTGGGCAGGGTTAGGATGCCACCGTGGATCCTTCAGGCCCTCTCGGCAGACGGCACTCCCCCCGGGGCTGGTTCAACCGTCAGTGGAGTAGGCTCGTTAGCGCCCTCCGAGCCAAGCACGTCGCGGGCCATCGTTGGCGATTCGTGATCGGAGCTTGGCGGGGCACTTGGCAGCAGATCGCTCAGCAGTGGGCACTTGGTCGGAAGGCGTGGGAATCGCCGGGTGATGAGCAGAGTGGCTCGGCGTCCGAGGTTGCTGTAACGGCACTCGTGGACCCGGGCATTCCTTTGATCTGGGATAACGCGACGGCCAAACTTGACGAGTCGGTGCAGGACCTCAGGGGCTTGGACACGAAGGCCGCGACCATGGTGGTCCTTCTAGGAGGCGCAGTAGCGGCTTACGGGGTGGTTGTGCGGCCTTTCACTTCCCGCATCATCGTCGGGGGCCTCCTCGGGATAGCCACGTTAGCCACCTTGCTGGCATTCTGGATCAGAGCGTCGCAGTCAGCTCCCACCCCCGATGTCTTCGCCAGCTACGCAGGGTATGAGCCAGACGTTCTCAAGGCGGCTTTTCTCGACTTCGTACTTCTGGCCTGGCGTCGGAACCAGCGGT